>CALBPH010000246.1 GCA_937899365.1 uncultured Leptolyngbya sp. | reverse complement strand
AGCAGCTAAAAATTCTGACATCCATACAGAGCCAGCACCCAACTCTTAAATGGTTTGAGGAGGGGCAATACCGCATGATTTCAGCGCTTCACAAAGCTCAAGAAAATAGTTGAGATAGCGTTCATTCCCTAACCAAAATGGCTTACGTAGATCGCTTTCCAAGGCTTCTGCCGGATCAACTCCTGGCAGTGCAAAGAAAAATTGCTCCTCTGCTTCATAGGCTAAGGCCTGATCCGTAAACGTTGGCGGAAAATATCCCTCGGCATAGTCTCGCAAAATAATATAGCTGCCTACATAGACTTTCTCTAGCTTACTTAGAGGTAGCCAATAGTCTTTTTGATTTGCTTGCCAAAGGTCGTTTGCCTTTCGATAAAAAGGCGATTTTGAAATAACGCCAGCACAATATTTGAAGAAGCCCATGGAATAAAATCTTAGAAAGTTATAACGTTTATTTTTGAAAAAGATAATAGTTTTGCAAGCCAAAAATGTTCCGATAGATCGGCATTAAGAGGTTGCGAAGTGCCTTTTTAGGGCTATCCCAAACCGTCATATATTGATACTGAATAGAAATAGGAATTTTTACTTCTGATAAGTCTAACCTCTGGGCTAAACTAAGCATAGACTTACGATAAAAGCAATTAATGTGCTCAAGCGGAGCAACTGGATTGAGTGATTTCAGAGAGCCTTTCGGAGCAGTCCAATCCATGTGCATAAGGCGATACCATATGCCAAATGAGTTGGGGACGCAGATTTTAATGATCCCATTTGGTTGTAGTGACTGTCTAAGCTGGTCTAACACATCAACAGGCTTAGAAAGGTGCTCAAATACTTGATCTGTATTGATAAAATCAAATTTATAGTTGGGAATATCATTCCAGCTAATGGGTTTTATCCCGTTGGCTTTGGCATAGTTGATGCGCTGCTCCGATAGTTCCACACCATACACCTCACAGCCAAACGCTTTAGCCATAAGAGCCCAGCGCCCCCAACCCATACCAAAATCAAGTACTTTCAAAGTGGCAGGAGGTTTATTGAGATAGGCCAATATCTGCAGGATATCTTGACTGTAGAGAGAATAGTAGGAGATTTTATAGTTTTGTTGTTGTCTTAATGCTTGTTTGGGGTCAATCCAACTGTCATAAAGTTCAACCATAAAATTTGATTGTGGGATGTACTCCTGGAAAATTAAATCACAGTCCCCACACTGAATTAATGAATACTTATAATTTTCAAGATGCTGAATGCTTATGGTTTCACCGTGCCCATAAGCATTTATTAGATATGTCTTTATCTCTTTGTCTGAAAACTTACAGTGATAAATATTAGTAAATTATTTAGAAGAAAATATGGGGCATTGAATTCGTCTGTCAAATAGATTCTTATCCATAATTTATTAAAAGGCAGTTAATAGACAAAATCATCAATGTAGGATTTAACAGGGTCTAATTTGGTTGCCCAGCTGAGGGTCCTAGATGCATAGTTCCGCATGTTCTTAGCAACGTCATTCTCTTCCTTTATTTTTTCAATAAAATCGATCAATTGACTAACGTCAATTGGATTTTCACTAGAATTTACATGTAGAGAATATTGAAAGCCTGCTGGAAAGTCTGGATCGCTATGGCTAAAGATAAAAGGAATTCCCCGGGCGCAGTATTCTCTATTTTTAAGAGGCGACATTAGTTCTAAACCTTTGCGATGTCCACCCAAAACACCTATGGCAAGCTGACAACCTATAAAAAGGGAATCTAGCTCTTTACCCTGTGTAGGTTCATGAAAAATGACATAATCAGCGCTCTCTTCTTGGGATGCCAGCATTACGAGCTCATTCAGGTAGGGGGCCTGAGCTCCAACAATATGAAAAATTATTTTACGGTGAGGGTCTGAAGATTGCCGGTAATACTTACCGAGACCCCTAATTAATCGGTCATAACCATGCCAAGGGCTAACGTTTGCGACACCAATGATATTGATGGGATCTGGTGAAGCTAGTGAATTCTTAGTATGCTTATAATCTGAAATATTAATACCATTATCAATCGAAATTGTCTCTATCCCAAAGATGTGTTGATCATAATTAATCGCTACGACTCGATTAATAAAATGTTTGAGATACTGACGAGTAACCTTATCTAAAAAGAAAACAAGCCGATCTTTTAGCTTGAGCTTTCCTTCATACTCTTTATCATAGGGGTAGGTTGGAAACTCGCTCAGAATAATTAGTTTTGGAAATTGGCTACGAATTTTGGCGAGAAAGTAGACATATAAAGGTTCTGAACGTGGATACCTTAAGTAAAGAAACTTAGGTCGTGTATCTGAGATATGTTTTATAGCTGCTCTCAGTAAACGTAATCTTCGAACTAGTAAGTTACTACTGCCCTGAGCGAGCACGTTTGACTCTTGAAGCTGATCTGTTTGTTGATGAAAACTAGTCAACACAACCTGAGAATTCTGATTAAAACAGATTAAATCCATATCGTATCCTAACTGTCTAAAGCCTTGGACTTGACCCAAGATTTTAGGTATATAGCCGATGGACTGTTGAGGATCTATATTAGATAAATAGAGGCCTTTTCTAATCATATAGATTCGTATTAGATTCTTCGTTAGGAATATTGGTTATTTGAATAATATCGAATTTTCTATTTTTAGAGACTACTTAATTAATTAGGGTTAGCATAAACACAAGACTCCTAGTCTCAAATATCAGTCGGTCGTGCCTCAGAAAAAAGTGGGATAGGAAACAATGTCATTCCAGGACCAAGGTTTCGTGGTTATTTCTGCTCTCTGAGCCGCTGTATCTCTGGTGCGACTGTGCTGCCATATCCAGTTGAAGTAGGTCACGACCAGTCGAGTAATGCTCTCGGTCGTCTGCCAGACCTTCGCAAACTTATTCTGACGTCGATGCCAACGACCGGTCTGTTGCCGGATGATGCCATTGGTTCGTTCTAATCGTTGGGTGTTCTCTTTACCCACGACATGGACGACCTCAGACGGTAGTACTCGCTCATAGCCAGCCCAACCATCGGTGTACCAGACCTTACAGTCAGTTTTGCCTTCGGTACTGGTGATGAGTTCTGTTAAGAATGCATCGGTGTGCTTGCCCACTCGGGCAGTCAGGATCAGTCCACTTTGCTGGGCTAAGCTTACC
>CALBPH010000245.1 GCA_937899365.1 uncultured Leptolyngbya sp. | reverse complement strand
GGTAGATTCCACCTCAGCTGCTTCAGTGTTGCGCTTTCCTTGGGCCGCAGTCTGTAACGGGATAATTACCTGGGCTTGTACCCGGTCTTGCCAGTCAGGATGTTGCAAGAGTCCATCGCATAGGGCCGCGAGCTCAGCATGGCGTTTTGAGCGACCAGCCACATACCCAAAGCCACTAAATTCGCCCAGCTGCACCACACAGCGTGTAATCGTTATCTCGCCCAGGTTAAAGGGGGGGCCAGTACCCTCAGCCCGCCCCCGCACCATAGCCAGGCCAATTTCAGGCGCTCTCAACAATCCATACTCAGGCAAATGCTCAAGCGTTTCGACACATTGCTCCAAAAGCGGCAGGGGCGCTTTTGCCAACGTTGACATCCAAATAGGTCTCAATGGTTGTTGCTCTGCGTTAACCATGGCTTAATCAAGCGTTAACCACTTGTTAAATTAGTGTAGACGTCTAGACCAATTATTAATCCTTTCTTGCCTAATATGCAACCACAGAGAGGTCTGTGTGGGCAGTGCAGTGAACGACAGTAACGTGAACGACACAGGGGCTATTTAAGTAAGGAGTGAGGCTATATAAGTAAGGAGTCATGACAGGTGAGGTAGCGCTAGCATTCACCCTATTTTCTATGGCGGCTTTACACTCGCACCTGTACCCACCGATAAATTCATACCGGGGATCAGCAACGCCAAAAATTAAATAATCCAATTTGATGATGGCGTCGTATCTCTAATGAACGTCTTTTAGGAAGATATCAATTCATGAAAAAGTTAACATTTTTGACCAGTGCTTTTGCCTTGATGCTTGCTGTACTCCCGGCCCAGGCAAAGGAAGCCACGTCTCTACAATCTAAGGACGGTCACACTGGAAACACTATTGTTAGTATTGCATCTACCAATGATTCGTTCGACGTGCTGACTGCATTGTTAAAGCATGCCAAGCTAGTGGGTGTGCTCAATGGAGAGACTGAGTTTACCGTTTTTGCACCGACGGATGATGCCTTTGGTCGTTTACCCAAAGGAACCATTGAGAGTCTATTTCAGCCTGAGAATAGAGAGCTGTTGGCGACGATTTTGACTTACCACGTTGTTCCTGGAAGCGTTAGATCCACTCAGCTGTCATCGGGGAGTGTCAATTCTGTTGCTGGAATTCCGTTGGATGTTTCGGTTGGCTCTGGGGTCATGGTGAATAGTTCCAACGTGGTTACGGCCGATATTGAGGCGAGCAATGGAATTATTCATGTTGTTGATACCGTGCTTTTGCCACCCCAGTAAGCGACTCGTTTTAAGTGAGGCCGTTGCTGGTTTTTGGGATGAACCGCTCTGTGAGATATGCCATAGGACAGGATCTCGCAGATAAATTTATACCGAGGATCAGCAACGCTAAAAATAGGTAGCCTTGCGGTTAATTGCCACATGACGAGCAAGTTTTGTATGGTGCATGTAGCAGTTTTTCTAGCGCTTAAAACGCTAGAAAAACTGCCACTGCCTGCTTGCCCATTCGCGAGGCCGTTAGATCGTGGCTACACTATTACTTTTTTCCATTGAACTAATATTTATTTTAATTTTTTGTTGTTTTTTATACGTATCTCTTAATTGGGGGGCTCGGCGGGTTTTACAGGTGTCTTCGCTGCAGCTAGATGACACCTATTTTCAAGGGCTACAGCAAAATGTTCTAGGGATTGTACTGATCTCGGGATTTTTATTATTACTTTTAGCGACAGGGTTTAACGGTTGGATATTTCTTCAAGGCGAGCAGCCAGATTCATATACGCTGTCGCTAATTCAGAATACGCCTCGGAGAGTCTGGCTGGGGCTTGCAGCGGGCGGTGGAAAAAGTCTTTGTTTATTAGTATTGGTCGGTATTTTACAACGCCCACTACGACGGCTGTTGGATCGGCTCGGTCGTTATGCTAAGCAGATAGAGCAAATTACAGCCAATGACGACAGTATTGACCAACTGTTTGATGCACTGGGTGCCGTATTGAGTACGGGGATGTGGTTGCTATCTCTGATTTGGTGTGCTCGTTTTTTACAGTTGCCTGAGCAAGTATCGCCTTATTTATATACTACCTGGCGTATTTATTTGATTATTTCTATCGGCATTGTTGCATTCAAGTCCGTCAGTGTTGTGGTTGATAGTCTGGATGCCCTGAGTCAAAAATATTCTAACCCCAATAACCTATTTCGATTCTACGAGCAGCTGCAACATCTTGTTCCTTTTCTAAAACGCTCTTTAGAATATATCGTCTGGGTATATGTGGCCATGTTAGTGGTGGGCCAAATATCCTTAATTGCTAACCTGGCAGACTATGGAACACAAGCTGTAAAGGTGATTGCCCTGATTTTTCTAGGACGATTAGCTGTCAATATTATGCAGCTAGTTGTTTCGGAGATCATGCTATCAACAGATGACACATCCACGTCACTTTATCAGCGTCGAGTGACGATTACGCCTTTAATTGTCAGTTTGTTGCGGTATGTGATTTATTTTGGAACGGCGTTGTTTCTGTTGAAAGCCCTCAATATTGATCCAGGGCCGATCTTAGCGGGTGCTGGAATTGTGGGTATCACAGTTGGTCTGGGAGCACAGAATCTGGTTAAGGATCTGGTCAGCGGCTTTTTTATCTTATTTGAGGACTACTATCTAATTGGGGACTTTATTGAGACAACAGAAGCCCAGGGAACTGTGCAGTCTATTGAACTACGCACCACGCGGATTTTGCATCCAGATGGTCAGGTGCAGATTCTACGCAACGGTGATATTGGGTCGATTGTGAACTATTCCAAGAATCCTATTGATGCTGCGGTGGAGGTGTCGATTACCTATGAAGTTGATCCAGAAAAAGCCTTTGAGATTATTAAGCAGGTTGGTGTGGAGCTCTATGAAACGGAGGACGATATTTTAGAGCCGACGTACATTGTGGGTGTGGAAACGTTTTCGGAAGAGATTTGTATGATTTACACCCGCACTAAAGTTAAACCAGGTAAGCATCTCAGAATTCAGCGGTTACTCAGACAGCGCTGCCTTGTGGCGTTGCTAAAAGAGGACATTGAAGTGGGCTCGATGGATACGAAATTGGTGTTGAAGAGCGGTTTTGAGCAGTTAGGGCTTCAGCGTAATGGAGGCTAGTGTGTTAGCGCC
>CALBPH010000244.1 GCA_937899365.1 uncultured Leptolyngbya sp. | reverse complement strand
AACCAAAACCCTACTAAACGTTGTTCTGGTGGGCAGCTTGACCGACCAAACCGGCCAAACCTGTGGTCAACATGGGATTCCGCGAAATGTAGTGCCTGTAAACACTCCCGTGTACTGCATGGATGCCCAGAGCCGCCACCAGTTTCACCTGGGGGCTGACAACAAACCTCAGTTTAAGTACTACGGGCATCTGCTCAACTGCGGTGGCACCTTTGCCAATCAGCTGACCCAGCAGGTACTCACCGAGCTGGGGGACTCAGACCTCTTTAATGAGGACGATAAGCGGGCATTACAGGTGCTCTGCAAAGAACTCACCTGGAAAAATACCCTGGGAGCCATGGGATAAGGGCCATATGCCAATGTCATCTTTTCTGGACATCAGTGATCCATATCAAGAAAAATGTGATCAAATGTGATCAGAATCACAGGTGAACGATGACTTGGATCGCTCTCACCCCCTGGCAAATTCAGCATACTAAGGATGACTCAACTCTAGCCGAGTCATCTACAGGGAACACACAACCAGCCGATAGAACTCGCGGGAGTTCTGTCGGTTTTTTTTTGGAACAAGATGAGTGATGCGTGGTGAGAGGGTTTAAAATCAAGCCTTGTCCACCCCCGCCACTCATCCCTATTAATGTCTACGACTGCACCTACACCGATTCCGTTTTCTGCTGAGGAAATTTCTTCTGAGGGGTTAAAACCAGGCGAATATGACGAAATTGTTCAGCGCTTAGGACGGCATCCCAATCGAGCTGAGCTGGGCATGTTTGGTGTGATGTGGTCAGAGCACTGCTGCTATAAGAACTCTCGCCCTTTACTCAAGCAGTTTCCCACCGAGGGGCCGCGAATTTTGGTTGGACCTGGGGAAAATGCTGGCGTTGTAGATGTGGGGCATGGACAGCGGCTGGTATTTAAGATTGAATCCCACAACCATCCATCGGCGGTAGAGCCTTTTCAAGGAGCGGCGACGGGCGTGGGGGGTATTTTGCGCGACATCTTTACCATGGGAGCACGCCCCATTGCGGCCCTAAACGCCCTGCGGTTTGGCACCCTAGATGATCCCAACACGCGACGTATTTTCTCAGGGGTCGTGGCAGGTATTTCCCACTATGGCAACTGCTTTGGAGTGCCCACAGTGGGTGGAGAAATCTATTTTGACGCCGCCTATACGGGTAATCCATTGGTAAATGCCATGGCCATTGGCCTGATGGAAACCGAGGAAATTGTCAAATCTGGAGCGGCGGGAATCGGGAATCCGGTGCTCTATGTCGGTTCCACCACCGGGCGAGACGGCATGGGGGGAGCCAGCTTTGCCAGTGCCGAACTGACCGATGAGTCGGAGGCCGATCGCCCAGCCGTACAGGTGGGCGATCCGTTTTTAGAAAAGTCTCTTGTGGAAGCCTGTCTAGAAGCCTTTAAGACCGGGGCTGTGGTCGCGGCTCAGGATATGGGGGCGGCAGGAATTACCTGTTCCACGTCTGAGATGGCGGTCAACGGCGGTGTTGGCATCGAGCTAGACCTAGACAAAGTGCCCGTGCGGGAAACGGGTATGGTGCCCTACGAGTATCTGCTCTCAGAGTCCCAGGAACGCATGCTGTTTGTGGGGCACAAGGGTCGTGAGCAGGAGCTAATCGACATTTTTGAGCGCTGGGGATTACATGCGGTGGTCGCGGGCGAGGTCATTCAAGAACCGATTGTGCGGATTTTATTCCAGGGGGAAGTAGCCGCAGAGGTGCCAGCATCGGCCCTGGCGGATAACACACCGCTTTATGAGCGAGAGGTATTGGCTGAGCCCCCGGCCTATGCTCAAACGGCCTGGGGCTGGCAGGAGGCTAGCCTACCCGACTGCTCGGCTGCCGGTATTAACGATCAGTCGTGGAACGATGTAATGTTGGCGCTGCTAAGTACACCCACCATTGCGTCTAAACAGTGGGTCTACCAGCAGTATGATCACCAGGTGCAAAACAATACGGTGATGCTGCCGGGTGGGGCAGATGCGGCCATCTTACGACTGCGTCCCCTAGAAGGGGATGACGGTTCTAGTAGTCATTCTGGGGTAGCGGCCACCACCGACTGCAATCCCCGGTATGTGTATCTCAATCCCTATGAAGGCGGGCTAGCGGCGGTCGCAGAAGCCGCTCGCAACCTCAGCTGTGTTGGGGCAGAGCCCATTGCAGTGACTGACAATTTGAATTTTGGTAGTCCTGAAAAACCGGTGGGCTACTGGCAATTGGCTGAGGCCTGTCGCGGGTTAGCCGATGGTTGTCGCAAGTTTGACACACCGGTTACGGGCGGGAATGTATCGCTCTATAACGAGACCGTTGATAGCGAGGGTAATCCCCAGCCGATCTATCCAACTCCGGTGGTGGGTATGGTGGGTGTGATTGACGATCTGGATAAAATTTGTGGTCAAAGCTGGCAAAATCCCGGCGACCAGATTTATTTGCTGGGGACGCCCTTAGGAGACGGGGCTGATGGAACGGTGACCCTGGGAGCCTCAGAATATTTGAAAGCTATTCATGGTCAGGTGGCAGGGCATCCTCCCAAGGTCAATGTTGATCTGGAGTTAACGGTGCAGGCCGCTTGTCGCTATGGCATCCGCCAGGGATGGATTACGGCCGCCCATGACTGTGCTGAGGGAGGCGTTGCGATCGCACTAGCCGAGTCCGCCATCGGTGGTAACCTCGGAGCCACCATCACCCTGCCAGCCAAGGCTCAACGCTACGACACCCTCCTGTTTGGCGAAGGCGGTGCTCGCATTATTGTCACGATCGCACCGACCCACAAAACCGATTGGGAAAACTATCTCAGCACCCAGCTCCAGCTCCCATGGAGTGTAATCGGCACAGTTACCGCCGACAGTCCGCTAACGCTGAAACTATCCCCCCATGAGACCCTAATCAATTTAGACGTTGCCACCATGACCGATAGGTGGCGTTACGCTATAGAAAGAGCCCTAGTTGCTTAAACAACTCTAATTAATCTAGTGGAGCAATAGTCTAGCCATCTGCTTCGGATGCTAGGATCGGACTGATTAAGAAAATATTAAGCTTCTCTAAGGTCTCTACCGGTTAATCAATCCGCTAGCGTCTTCAGACCATAGATATTAGCCACTCCATAGTCACTTCTTTTTGCCGTTATTAACGCTAAGTGGACTCACGATGCCTCTTCCCCAAAAGACTTTTCCCCACACTTCTGCCGTGACTGTTCACCCTGACAAGCCAGAAGAAGCCTGTGGCGTATTCGGTGTTTTTTCCCCCAGAGACGATGTCGCCACGCTGGCCTATTTTGGCCTCTATGCGTTGCAACATCGTGGCCAAGAATCCGCTGGTATTGCCACCTTTGACCATGGCAACATCCACATTCACAAAGATATGGGGCTAGTGTCTCAAGTCTTTGACGAAGAAGTGTTACAGCGTCTCCCTGGACAGTGGGCCATCGGACATACCCGCTCCTCAACCACGGGCTCGAGCCGCGTAGCCAATGCCCAGCCAGCTGTTTTAACCACCCGGCTTGGGAAAATGGCCCTGGCCCACAACGGCAATGTGGTCAACGCTAACAAGCTGCGCGAAGAGCTGCTGAAACGCAATCACACCCTGCTCACCACCACCGATACCGAACTCATTGCCCTATTTATGGCAGACGCCGTTAACGAGGGTAAAGACTGGATTGAAGCAGCTATTGATGCATGCAAGCGCTGTGAAGGAGCCTTTAGCCTAACAATTGCAACCCCCGAGGGCATCTTAGCCATTCGCGATCCCAACGGCATTCGCCCCCTGGTCCTAGGCTACTTTGGCGGAGATGACCCCCACAATGGCCCCGGCCAGTATGCAGTAGCCTCTGAAACCTGTGGCCTAGATATTGTCAATGCCCACCATATTCGTGACGTTCACCCCGGCGAACTGATTTGGATCAGTGAAGCGGGTCTCAAATCAGTGCAGCGGGCTGAGCCTGAGCGTCGCCTGTGTATTTTTGAAATGGTGTACTTTGCCCGACCCGATAGCATTTATCACGGGGAAAGCCTATACAGCTATCGCAAGCGTCTGGGCAATATTTTAGCCCAGGAGTCAGCCACGGATGTGGACTTAATCATGCCAGTCCCTGACTCGGGTATTCCCGCCGCCATTGGCTTTGCCGAAACATCAGGCATTCCCTATGCAGAAGGATTGATCAAAAACCGCTACGTGGGCCGCACCTTTATCCAACCCACCCAAATGATGCGCGAAGCAGGCATTCGCATTAAGCTCAACCCGCTGCGGGATGTCCTGCAAGGCAAACGCATTTTGTTAGTGGATGATTCCATTGTGCGCGGCACCACCAGTGGAAAAATCGTAAAGGCCCTACGAGAGGCTGGAGCGACCGAAGTCCACATGAGGATTTCCTCACCCCCCGTTACCCATCCTTGTTTTTACGGCATTGATACAGATAGCCAAGATCAGCTGATTGCAGCCACCAAGTCTGTTAAAGAAATTGAAAACCACATCGGCGTAGATTCTCTGGCTTACCTAAGCTGGGAAGGTATGTTGGCAGCAACCCAGCAAGATACCAGTACATTCTGCTCTGCCTGCTTTACAGGTAAGTACCCTGTCGACATTCCTGAAATGTTTAGACGATCAAAACTAATGCTGGAGAAAACACCGGTCAAAGCTTAAATCGGCAGCTAGTGATGACACATAACTATCCCATCCTTAGGCAAGCGGTGACGTTTGTTTATAGGAGGTTAGTGGCTAAACATCCCCCTTAATATGTTTGCTGCACCAATATTGGTCAGGTTAGTTAGAACAATGGACTCGCTGAATCCGTAAATTACAACAACTGACCTGGCTCGCCATTGACCTATGAAAAAGACAAAAAATATTGTTATGACGTTAAATGTACAGACATCTATATGCTTTGTTAATTAAAGACTATGCAAATAGGGGATCGGGTGCGAGTTCTATATCCAGCCTATGCTGCTGGCAAAACAGGTGTTGTTTTAGCTAAAGAAACCCTGCAGGATGGCTCTAAAACTGGCTATTGGCTGGTTCAAATCGATGGAGAGGATATGATGATCCTTGCTCTATCATCGCAAGATGTACAGCTTTTGGACCATCCATAAGAAGACAAGTTTAGTGGCGACATCTGCCAAGGCTAGTTAAGAGCACGGGTATCCTTGCCTTAAATTATACGAAACCTTGGTTGCCTGCTCCCGATATCGGAGGGCAACTATAAGGGCTTATCCCTACAGGGTTACTCACTTTGAACAAGCTTACTGAATTCGAATTGGGTATTACAACAGCTAGTCAATAAAAAAGGCCCTACCGGAGCAGGGCCTTTTTTATTAAGACACTAAGTTATGAAACTTAGAAGCTGAAAGTGGAACGAACAGCACCATAGATGGAATCATCTTCACCGTTGGGCTCACCGTAGATCACAGCAGGAGTCAGAGTCCAGTACTTGTTGATCTTCATGGAGTAGTAAGCTTCAGCAACTTCGTCATCATCGAAGTTTTGGGTGTAGTAGATACCAGCAGCGTTACCAGTTCCGAGGAAGTCAGATACTGCAACACCAGCCTGCCAGCTCTCGTCACCATCTTGGTCAGCATAGAAACCAGCAACCTCGAAGCCACCGAAGTCCAGACTTAATAGGCCAGCAATAATGTCATCAACGCCATTGCCATCACCATTCTCGCCATTGATGTAGGTAACAGCTGCGTCAATCAAGCCATCGCTCAAGTAGTTCAACTGAACAATGTACTCATAGTTGTCGAAGATACCTCTATCTGGATCTTGACCTCTAGCGGTTGCATAACCGGCATCCAGGATGATGCTGTCAGTAAATGCAATATTTATACCAGCTCCAAACGAATCGCCAGCGCCATCAACACCAGAGTTATCGTACAAGAAAGGACCACCAGCATCAGCTACCGAAGGACCATCGAAAGGAACGATAGTGCTGGTAACGAAATCGTCAGAGTTGGTACTGTTTGCAGAAATAATTGCAGATACCCGACTACCAATGGGGAAAGAGTAGTAAACGTCGTCCAGACGAAGGTTGTCTTGACCACCAGCACCTGAACCACTCTGGCTAGCAAGACCACCAGCAACTTCACTTAGAGAACCACCGGGATCACTAGCTTGTAGACGAAGACGCAAACGGTCTTCACCAGTGAAGCTAGTATCGA
>CALBPH010000243.1 GCA_937899365.1 uncultured Leptolyngbya sp. | reverse complement strand
CTTGATGTCCCATCTTAATAAATCATCAAGAAACATTAATACTGGATAGCACCTTTTAGAACAGACCTTAGATTAAGCCCGGAGTATCTACCCTGCTCTCAGCATTAGCCATGAAGAAAGTCTTTGACCACCGATAAATAGGTAGCAGCATCCTCCAACATTGGGAAATGGCCAGTTTCTGGTACTTCGACATACTCGATGTGTGTGCTCAAAGACGCAGCTTGACGACCTAACTCAGCAGGAGTGATCCTGTCGTATTGACCAGATATCAGCAATGTTGGCACATTAATAGCCGAAAATGCTTCAGGCATTGTTTCTGTAGCATGTTTACTGACCGAAGCCTTTAAGGTCCCTAAAGCCGTTGCCATGTCAGCCTGTAAGAAATCGTTCAGAAACACTTTTTTATCAGGATAAGGAATTTTCCCTTTGAGAAACCGTGACATAAATATTTGCGGCGCCAATGGAATGTGAGCCAGCCATGCTGGCCGAAACATCACAACATAGCCGCCAAATTGATGAAAGGCCTTAAAGGCACGCTCATCATACTCAAAGGAGCCATTGCAGGTCAGAACAGCCTTATTTACCCGTTGGGAAAAACGATTGAGAAAATACAAGGCCACTGATGCCCCCATGGAGTGAGCACTAATGAATACACGCTCTAACTTGAAGGTAGTCAGTAATTGTTCGAGATCGTCGGCAAAACTCTCAAGCGCCCCTAAATCAGGTGTAGTGTTCGGTGCGGCAGCAGAACGACCGAATCCCCGCAAATCATATAGCAGGCAGTCGAAATCTTGTTTCATTGCCTGGGCTGTACGTTCCCAATATCGTGCCGACCCTCCCCAACCATGTAGGAAAACAAGGGTAGGGCGATTTCCCTGGGGTCCATCACAGATCCATTCGTAGTAGTGATCTACTCCGTTGAGCGTTACATAAGCCATGACAACCCCTCAGATTAGTAACATCCTATATAGGATGACATTCAGGGAAACCAAACGAAGCAATGCTCGGTTTTAATTAAACCTTGTCTGTACCTGACAACTTATTTTTTGGTCTAGGAAAACTTTAAAGCTGACTTTCGAAGATGGTTTAAGCAGATTCTGGCTTAGGTAATGATGAAGGGTGCATCAGCAGCTCCGCCGTAGAGCGCTTTTCAACCATATCCCGCGTAATTTGAAAACGCTTCATATCCTTTCTAGAGGGCAGCTCGTACATAATATCCAGCATAATTTCCTCAATAATGCCGCGTAATGCCCGTGCGCCAGTCTTACGTCTGTACCCTTCCTGGGCAATAGCCCTAATAGCATCTGGCTTAAACTCTAGGCTCACATTATCCATGAGCATGAGTTTCTGAAATTGTTTGATCAAGGCATTTTTGGGCTCTGTCAAAATCGCCATCAACGCGTCTTCATCCAAAGGATTGAGGACTGAAATTGCAGGAATTCGGCCAATAAATTCAGGAATCATCCCAAACTTGACAATATCATCGGCCTCTAAGTCCTTTAACACATCAGCTGTTCGCTTATCGCGATTAAACTGAGACTGATTTTCTGCCGAACCTTGAACAAAGCCCATGGACTTTTTACCAATACGTTGCTCGATAATTTTCTCAAGACCAACAAAGGCACCACCACAGATAAATAAGATGTTGCTAGTGTCAATCTGAATACAGTCTTGATAAGGATGCTTACGACCACCTTGGGGTGGCACATTAGCAACCGTACCCTCGAGCATTTTTAGCAGTGCCTGCTGAACACCTTCTCCAGAGACGTCTCTAGTAATTGATGGATTCTCGCTTTTACGAGCAATCTTATCGATTTCATCGATGTAGATTATGCCTCGTTGAGCCTCTTCAACATCAAGATCCGCTACCTGTAACAGCCGCAGTAATATATTCTCGACATCTTCGCCTACATAGCCTGCCTCAGTAAGTGTGGTGGCGTCAGCTACCGCGAAGGGCACATCTAAGATTTTTGCTAAGGTTTGAGCTAACAGGGTCTTACCTGATCCAGTTGGACCAATCAGCAAAATATTTGATTTCTGTAGCTCTACATTATCTTCTCCAGGGTCACCGCCTGACTGGACATAGCTCAACCGCTTGTAGTGGTTATAAACGGCTACGGACAGAACTTTCTTAGCCTCATTTTGGCCGATGACATGCTCATCTAAATAGGACTTAATGTCTCGAGGCTTAGGAATTTGACTTAGAGAGATGTGTGATGGCGACTTGCGCCCTCGCTCAGGAGGCTGCTCTCTTCGAGGCGCAGGGGGAGTCACCGCAGAGCTTGAATCAAAAAGTTCTTCGTCTAAAATTTCGTTACAAAGGTCAACACACTCGTCACAGATATAAACTCCTGGACCAGCAATCAGTTTTCGCACCTGTTCCTGAGACTTACCGCAAAAGGAACATTTAAGATGGGAGTCATATTTAGACATATTTGCCCTAACCTAGTGCGTTGACATCAAATCGGCAGCAGCATCACGAGAAATCACGGTGTCAATCAAACCATAGTCAGCGGCATCAGCGGCAGACATGAAGAAATCACGCTCGGTGTCTTCTGCTATCTTTTCCAAAGGCTGCCCCGTGTGGCCAGCCAGTAACTCATTTAATCGTTGCTTTAGGTACAGAATTTCTCGAGCTTGAATCTCGATATCGACCGCCTGCCCTTGGGCACCCCCCAAAGGTTGGTGAATCATGATCCGAGAACTCGGTAAGGCCATGCGTTTGTCCTTAGCCCCGCCAGATAGCAAAAACGCCCCCATACTAGCAGCTAATCCAAAGCAGATGGTGACAACATCTGGACGAATCTGCTGCATCGTATCGTAGATAGCCATACCTGCCGTAATTGAGCCCCCTGGAGAATTAATGTAAATTTGAACATCTTTCTCAGGGTCTTCAGCATCCAGATATAGCAGTTGAGCCACAATCGAGTCAGCCAGGGTATCGTCTACACCACTACCCAGAAAAACAATGCGCTCTCTAAGTAAACGTGAGTAGATATCAAAAGCGCGTTCCCCACGTCCCGACTGCTCTAACACCACTGGCAGCATATTGGTTGCTCCGTCAGTGCCACCAGACAACGCGGAACCAGACAGGGCTGGTACTGTCGTACTGTGGTAAAGATGAAACATTGATGAATACATATATTGCCTAACAGCGTACCTTTACATTATGCCCTGTCCCTTATCTAGGCTGTCTGTAAGGGATGGCACCCATACTCTAACGAAAACCGACCAGTTTCAACAGTAACTAAGGTGGGAATTTAAAAAATTCTCTATGCATCGCGAGCATAGAGAACCACGCAATCCCTATTACACGTGGTACCACTTGTTTCTAAAAACCTTTTATCTCTCAAAGAATTTGATCGGGGCTATCAGCCATAGACAAGAATGTTAAAGCCCTACACATCTAAACAATCAGACATGCAGGGCCTTAAGGCTTATTCTTCCTCAGCCACAGCTGTCGCTGTGGCGTCATTACCTTCGTCTTGACTCAAGCTGCCTTCGGCAACTAAATCAACAGTGGCATTTTCAGTCAGCCAAGCCAAGATCGTTTCCTTTAAGAGGTCTTCGTTGACAACTTGCTTCAGACGATCTTGATCAATACTGGCAGGATCATCAACTTCAGCCATCATCTCCTTGATCCGCGTCGATACAGCTTCCTCATCAACGCTGATAGACTCCTGCTTTGCAACTTCCCCCAGAGCCAATGTGCGTCGCAAGCGCTCAGTTGCCTCAGGCTTTGCGTTTTCACGCATATTTTCGACCAGTTCTTTAGTCAGGAATTTATTGACATCTATCCCTTGATTAGACAGCTGCATTACCGTCTGAGTGACGATGTGATCGACCTCACGCTGCAGCAACGTCTTAGGAATTTCGACTTCTAAGTGCGTAACTAGCTCATCTAATAGGGCCTTCTCCGTATTGGATTGAGTAGCGTCTTTTGCCTCCTGTTGAAACCGCTCTTCTAAGGACTGCTTCAATTCGTCCAAGGTCTCAAACTCACTCACTTCTTGGGCAAGATCGTCATCTAGATCCGGAAGTTCACGCTCTTTGAGATCATTGAGGGTAATGCTGAAAATCGCTGGCTTACCGGCTAGATCGGCTTGGGGATATTCATCGGGGAAGGCAACCTCGACGTCTTTTGTCTGCCCAAGATCCATACCGACGATGCCTTCGACAAACCCTGGGATAAATCGCCCTTCCTTGATCTCGACCTGAAACTCGGTGGCACTTCCACCTTCAAATTCTTCGGGTTCTTTGCCGTCCTCAAGGATTTTGCCAACGAAGTCAACGACCGCAACATCGTCCTCTTTTGCAGCTCGATCCTCGATGGGTACTAGGCTAGCCAAATTCTGTTGGTACCCCACTAGGGTTTCAGTAACACGCTCAGAATTGTAAACAACCTCTTCGGCTTTAACCGATAAATCCTTGTATTGGTTGAGCTTCGCTTGAGGAGGGACATCCACTGATGCGGAAATGGTTAGCATCTTGCCTGGCTCAAACTCCTCAATTAGGGTTTCAAACCCAGAGCGCAGCTGGTAGTTACCTAAAGCGTCAATTTTTTCCTGGGCAATAGCCTTATCGATTGAAGTCTGTACAAGCTCTTCCAGGGCTGCTGCTTTGATCCTGGTTGCTCCCAACTGCTGTACTAAAATTTGGCGCGGCACTTTACCTTTACGAAACCCAGGAATGTTGGCTGTTTTCATATACTTCCGCAGGGTTTGCTCATAGGTCTGCTTAGAGATCTCTGCAGGAACTTCTATTTCTAAGCCAACCTGGCTATCGGGCAGTTTTTCCTGGGTAACTTTCATTGGGGATTTCTGTTCTAGTTAATTGTTGCGCAGTGCTTGTACCACAAATCGGCTGGTGAAAAGCGTTGATCCGATTAGGAACAGCCTTTTGAATCACAGTCGAGTACTGTCTTGGTATGTAAAGACAGCACCACCTTTGCTTAGAAAAGTACCGTGGATGTGTAAAGAACACTTAATACAATCTAATGTTTAAAGCATTAGCTACAAGTGCAATTAGCTATGTTACCTGATTATTTAAATCTAAGACCGTAGAGTCTATTAGCATGTTGAAAAATCAGACGTTTCATCCTTCAGCTGGTCTAATTTGGCAAGATGGCTTAGCTATGGAGGTATCGCTATGAGGCGTGACTTGGCGAGTGTATACTATAGAGAGCTTACGCTAATTAATCTGGTAAGCCCCAAACTTTTTGGGGTATTGATTAAAAGCACTCCTTACATATCGGGAGCTATTGCTGTCGCCTGAGGTACGTTAATAGAGAGTCGGTTGCCGTCAATCGACCGTTGTGGGCGTCAATGTTATATTGCAACTGGATTTGGCTCATGGGAGTTTAGCCATAGTATCTGTAGGCTGTTTGCCATTTTTCTTGGCTACCATGGACCGTTACACAAGGCTTCTTTTTACGACTCATCCTTGTAGAAGTGTTAGAACAGGTAGTAGAGACCTAGTGATAAGCAGTTTTGGCAGTGGTTTTAGAATTTAGTTTGTGGGATGTAGTGTGAAGGTTTTCTACAGAGCTTGATTAGTGTCTTGGGCTCGGCACTGGACTGGAGGATAATTTAGGCTCTTGGTTGTCCTTGGAATTGGCTCAAGGTTTTTTGGAAAGTTGACATCGGTGTAGAGTTTGTAACCGGTAGTAGCTTTGAACAATTGAGCAACGCTCCCATAGAAAAGTATTTGAATATGTTTGGTTTGATGTTTTTTAATTCGAGTTTTGAATATAGAGGAGGTTAGATCTTTTGCCTGAAGCGTATCATGTAGCAATTATGGGTGCTACAGGTGCCGTTGGTACCGAACTTTTAGAGCTTCTGGAAGAGCGTAATTTTCCGGTTAAGGAGCTTACTCTACTAGCTTCCCCACGTTCTGCGGGAAAAGAATTGCTATTTAAGGGACAGCCAATCACGGTAGAGGCCATCAGTGAGGCAAGTTTTGCTGATGTTGATCTTGTACTGGCCTCAGCTGGCGGTTCCATTTCTAAGGAATGGGCTCCTAAGGCGGCGGCGGCAGGTGCTGTGGTGGTGGATAATTCCAGCGCATTTCGTATGGATCCGGCAGTCCCATTGGTGGTACCTGAGGTTAATCCTAAGGCAGCCCTGAACCATAAAGGGATCATTGCTAACCCAAACTGTACGACCATTTTGATGAGTGTGGCCCTTTGGCCTTTGCATCAGCACCAGCCCATAGAGCGCATTGTGGTTGCTACCTATCAGTCTGCAAGCGGTGCTGGTGCCCGTGCAATGGAAGAAGTGAAACAGCAGGCTCAATCTATTTTGCAGGGTGAGGAGCCGACGACTGAGGCTTTTCCATATCCGCTAGCGTTTAATTTGTTTCCCCATAATTCACCGCTCAATGAGCTGGGTTATTGCCAAGAGGAAATGAAAATGGTGCATGAAACCCGCAAGATTTTTGAAGTGTCTGATCTTCGGGTCAGTGCAACCTGTGTGCGGGTACCCGTCTTACGGGCACATTCAGAAGCTATCAATATTGAGTTTTCGCAACCGTTTGCAGTAAATGAGGCGCTGGGATTGTTGGAAGCAGCACCGGGTGTCAAAGTGGTTGAGGATTGGCAAGCCAATCATTTTCCGATGCCTATTGAAGCTAGCGGTCAGGATGATGTACTGGTGGGTCGAGTACGGCGTGACTTATCCCATAACTGTGGTTTAGAACTGTGGCTAAGTGGCGACCAAATTCGCAAAGGGGCAGCACTCAATGCTGTCCAAATTGCTGAACTCTTGGTCAGTAAGCAAGCTTTAAAGCCTAAGGTTCTGACTACTTGATTTAGTCTATGGTAACCATCCCTTAAGCTCTGGTCGGCTGACGACCAATGTCCAGAGTCAAAGGATTGCTAAGTAGATAGTCATTGAACGTTATCGGACAAGGTAATCCTGCAGATTTAGACCGATTTAGAAAGGGTATCGGTAATTCTTTGGAGATAAGAATTTCGAAGTTAGCCGACATGCTTGTGATGTAGTGAGGATAGATAGGACGTGACATATTTTGGGCGTGTGCTCACGGCAATGATTACCCCATTTGATCAGACGGGGGCCGTCGATTATGACTCTGTGAACCGTTTGGCATCGCATTTAGTCAACCACGGTACGGATACTGTTGTGGTGTGTGGTACTACGGGTGAATCGCCTACCCTTAGTTGGTCAGAGGAATATGAGCTTTTTCAGGTGGTCAAAGCCGCCGTTAGCGGTCATGGAAAGGTGGTTGCTGGAACTGGCTCAAACAGCACTCAAGAAGCCATTGAAGCAACGCAGAAGGCTGCTGAGCTAGGGTTGGATGGCACCCTTCAGGTGGTGCCGTACTACAATAAGCCACCTCAGGCTGGGTTGCTGGAGCACTTTAGTGCGATCGCAAACGCTGTGCCAAACCTCCCTGTGATGCTTTATAACGTACCAGGACGCACTGGACGAAATTTAGAAGCCTCTACCGTTGCAAAGCTAGCAAAAATCCCAAATATCATCGCGATCAAAGAAGCCAGTGGTGATCTAGACCAAGTCAGCGAAATTTGTCGTTTAACCCCACCTGATTTTGATGTCTATTCAGGCGATGACTCTTTGACCTTGCCAATGCTGTCAGTCGGGGCTGTCGGTGTAGTAAGTGTCGCTAGCCATTTGGTAGGGGACTCACTCCAGCAAATGATTCAGGCTTATGAAAAGGGGCAGGTATTTTCAGCTAGAGATATACATCTAAAACTCCTGCCCCTTTGCAAAGCTCTATTTGCAACCACTAACCCGATATTAATTAAGTCGGCAATGCAGCTTCAAGGGTGGTCTGTCGGCAGTTGTCGTTTACCCCTAAGCGAGGCCCCTGTCGCTCTGGTGGACGAACTCAAAAATCTAATGGCGACGCTCGAGCTATTACCAACAGCCGTTGTATAACCAGGCAGATAACCGGAAGGCAAACGCTTTCTAGCTCATGTTTTATTACCAAGGATTTATGCATATCCCCTAATCACATTTCAGCTCTACAGAAACCATCTTTAACCGTTTTTAAGCAATTTTTTTGACCCCTCATTAAGGAACCTATGCGCCAACGAACTAGAAGTAGCCAACGCTCCAGAGTTACTACAAAAAATGATAGCCAGAATGGTAATCAAAGGCCTCAGATCGCTGCTCCTAAAACAGCTAATAAATCCGCTAGCAAAGTAGATAAAAGTACACTTAAAGTTATTCCCCTAGGCGGACTACATGAAATTGGCAAAAATACCTGTGTCTTTGAAATTAATGATGAAATCATCCTAGTGGACGCCGGTCTAGCATTTCCATCCGATGGTATGCATGGCGTTAATATCGTGCTGCCGGATGTCACCTACCTGCGGGAAAATAGCCACAAAATCAAAGGCATGATCGTTACCCATGGTCACGAAGACCATATTGGGGGTATTGCCTTTCACCTCAAGCAGTTCGATATTCCTGTTATCTACGGTCCTCGACTGGCGATGGCACTATTGGCTGACAAGCTAGAAGAAGCAGGGGTAGCTGACCGCACTGAACTACGAACAGTCCAACCTCGTGATGTTGTCAAGCTGGGTCAGTCATTTGCGGTCGAATACATCCGCAACACCCACTCTATGGCTGACAGTTTTACAGTGGCTCTCCGGACTCCAGCAGGGATCGTTATTTTCACTGGTGACTTCAAGGTTGACCATACCCCTGTCGATGGCGAGTACTTTGACTTTGCCCGGTTAGCTGCCTACGGAGAAGAAGGAGTCCTATGCCTGATTAGTGATTCAACTAATTCTGAAGTACCAGGGCATACTCCATCCGAACGTTCCGTTTTCCCAAACTTAGATAGAGCCTTTAGTGAAGCGCCGGGCCGTCTGATGGTCACCACATTTGCATCGTCTGTCCATCGGGTGAATATGCTGCTCGAGCTAGCTCAAAAGCATAAGCGTTCAGTGTTTGTGGTCGGCCGCTCTATGTTGAACGTGATTGCCCATGCTCGCAGTCTTGGATATATCAAATGCCCAGACGATTTATTCAAACCCTTAAATACCTTAAATAGCTGCCCTGATGAAAAGGCAATGATCTTGACCACTGGGTCCCAGGGTGAGCCAATGGCAGCCCTTACCCGTATCTCCAATGGATCTCACCGCCAGATTAAGGTACGTTCTGGCGATACCATTATCTTCTCTGCCAACCCAATTCCCGGCAATACTATTGCAGTGGTTAACACGATAGATAGACTGATGGCCCAGGGAGCCAATGTGATCTACGGCAAGCGCAGAGGGCTACACGTGTCTGGTCATGGTGCCCAAGAAGATCAGAAGCTCATGCTAGCCTTGACCCGTCCGAAATATTTTCTCCCCGTCCACGGAGAGCATCGCATGCTGGTGAAGCATGCAGCCACAGCTCAAAGTATGGGTGTGCCAGAAGAAAATATGGTCGTCATCCAAAATGGCGATATTGTAGCTGTTGATAATCAGCAGGGAATTCGGATTGCTGGCAAAGTTTCATCAGGAATTGAACTAGTGGATTCATCCCGCAATGGCATCGTTGGGCGTACGGTGCTCAAAGAACGTCAACAGCTCGCAGAAGATGGCATCATCACAGTGTCGACAACCGTAGATACCAACGGTAAGCTGTTGGCACCTCCCATGGTTCATTTACGCGGCGTAGTCACTAAGCACTCTGAAGCTGATTGGAATGAGAAAATCAATCGGGTTGTAGCTTCTGGGTTACGCAGCCGATGGAAC
The DNA here is from genome assembly GCA_937899365.1 of uncultured Leptolyngbya sp. GTDB lineage: Bacteria > Cyanobacteriota > Cyanobacteriia > Phormidesmidales > Phormidesmidaceae > Leptothoe. The sequence continues at coordinate 1,978 of CALBPH010000243.1, read as the reverse complement.
GAAGTCATCGATACTTCTGGCGATCAGAAAACAGTTCGCTGGGACGGTTTAAGATCTCGCCTGGAAGAGGAGGTCCGCCACTGCGTGCGACGTGAACTACCCAAGCGCTATCCGCTGATCATATTCCTGATGCAACCCATCAAGGCTGAAGCACCTACAGCAACAACCATAGAAACTCCCAAAAAACGAGTTGTAGCTGTCTAATGGATGCTGCTGCTACTCACAGGAGATAGGGGCTAGTCATCGAAAATTAAACGTATGGTGGCTCTATTTCAAGATGAATAGAGCCACCATACGTTTTAGCTAAAGTGCGAAACAGCTATAGCTTTACGGACTATATATAGTCTGAGCCATAGGCACTAAGCTGTGTAGTTGCAGAGAAGATTGAAATAAAAATTTTAAAATCCTAGCCATATGTACATGCTCAAGCTATAATCCATTGCAAACGAAGCTGCCGTAGGATAACTACAGAGTTTGTTAGCTGCAGCTCAACCAACGGCGAGTACTGACCAGTTCCGCTTCTATCAGAGCTTTGCGATTGCAATGTACTAGCGACGCTTTCTATCTGTCTTGAGGCCTCAGTACTCTTAATAGGATTTATCTAAACGTCACTTCCAGCTGCCAAGCAGTGAAGTATTTGGATTCCTGCGGTTTTCTCTGTAACCTGCCCACGGCCTCAACAGAGCCCGGTTGACTTTTAATAAAGATGCCAAAGGGGTTAGGTTAGGGCGGCTGTCTTAGATTTGAAGGATTAATCGTTGAGCTTACGTATGTTAGTCCCGGTGATTTTGGACTGACTGCATAGGTTTTTGAGGAAATTGGATGCCTAAGCAGATCATTATTGCGGAGCAGCATCGCACTGCCGCCGTTTTTTCGGAAGATCAAATTCAAGAATTAATTGTGGCTACCGGTAGCCACCAGGTCGGAGACATTTACGTAGGTACCGTTGAAAACGTACTTTCGGGAATCGATGCTGCCTTCATCAATATTGGAGACAGCGAGCGAAATGGTTTTATGCACGTGTCCGATTTGGGACCGCTAAAGCTAAAGCGCGCACCAGGACCCATTACTGAGTTAGTTGCACCTAAGCAAAAAGTGCTGGTGCAAATTATGAAAGAGCCCACGGGTAACAAAGGACCACGGCTGACTGGAAAAATTACTCTACCAGGACGCTATTTGGTTCTCATGCCCTACGGTCGAGGTGTAAACCTATCTCGGCTGATCCTGAACGAGGCTGAGCGTCATCGGCTGAGAGCGCTAGGTATTTTGACCAAGCCACCGGGCATGGGATTGCTGGTGCGGACCGAAGCCGAAGGCGTGTCAGAAGAGGCCATTATTGAAGATTTGGAAGCGTTGCAAAAACGCTGGGATATGGTTCAGCAAGAAGCCATGTCTACTCGTCCGCCCGCTTTGCTAAATCGTGACGATGACTTTATTCAACGAGTATTGCGAGATGTTTACAACGCTGATGTAAATCGCATTGTTACTGATTCAGACATCGGTATGCAGCGGGTTAAACAGCATTTATCAAGCTGGAGTGATGGGCGTTTACCTGTCGGAGTTTTGGTGGATCACCATCGAACAGAGTCTCCCTCATATCTGGAATATTATCGAGGTAATGCGGCAATTCGTGAAGCTCTAAAACCAAGAGTTGATTTGCCATCAGGTGGATACATCATCATTGAGCCTACCGAGGCACTCACGGTAGTTGATGTTAACTCTGGTTCGTTTACCCGCTCGGCAACAGCCCGAGAAACTGTTCTCTGGACTAACTGCGAAGCCGCTATCGAGATTGCTCGACAGTTGCGTTTGCGTAATGTGGCGGGCGTCATTGTGGTCGACTTTATCGACATGGAGTCTCGGCGCGACCAAATGCAAGTTTTAGAACACTTTGGTAAAGCACTGCAGTCCGATAAGTCTCGTCCTCAGATTTCTCAGTTATCTGAGCTGGGTCTTGTGGAGTTAACGCGAAAGCGCC
>CALBPH010000242.1 GCA_937899365.1 uncultured Leptolyngbya sp. | reverse complement strand
ATGCCTCCCTCATTGTTGCCTGAATTCTCTTGGGGTCAGGCTTTTTGCCACCCATGAGATCACCAAAGTAGACACAGGCTCCTTCTCCCAAAGCCCAGGTGTAGGCCGCGGCCCAGGAGGCGGCGATAACACTGCCAAACCCAGGCACAAGTTTGATTAACTCTCGCCCCACGGCCTGGGCCAAAAAGCCCCCAGCGATAGTACTGGCGACACCGCCTGCTTGGGAAAAGCTCAGGCGCTGACCGTAGAGTTGACCAAGGGCCACAATCATAGAGACCTGAAGGACAGTGATAGCTGGCATGGTGGCAAAGGGCAACGGTACGGCGGCCAGGGTGGCGGCAATAACTGCAAAAGCGGAAATATAGCGACGGGCAACGTCTCGGTAAATTGCCCCCAGCTGTGTTGTGGCATTATCGGTCTGATCCAGCAGCTGGTAGATGGCGTTGGATTCTGCCTCGGGCAGCTGCTCGGATAGGATAGTTAGCAGAGCGTCAAATCCATAGAAAACCGGCACATAGCCATCTTCTTCGAGGGTGAAATCAATCATAACGGCATCGTCGTAGAGGCCGTCAAAACTACGTTTTAGTTCACCAAAGGCCCGCTGCACAGCCGTTTGAGTAGGGGGATAGGGCCCATGGTCATCTTCGATGGAGTAAAGCTCGTGCAGGCAGGTGACCACTAACACCACCGGGATAGTGGTGTGTTGTTTTCTTACCTGTGTCAGGATCTGGTGCAGGCTGTCCACGGCGAAGTCGTTGACCTTTACCGTCACCAGCAGGATTCTTGCCCCACGGGCCGGGTGGGCCAGGTCTGCTTGCAATTCATGGATAATGCCCTCCACATTACGCTCCACATCTCCTAACCCTATAGTGTCGGTAAACAGCAGCAGCGGCAGCTCGTCTGAGGGGTAGGCATAGCGTTGGGTGTGTTGAGTGTGGGGGCGAAATCCCTGGCCAATAATATCGGCGGATACTCCAGTTAAGCCACGCACAATGGAGCTTTTTCCTGACTGGGGTTTACCGATTAGCCAGGCTTCGGTGGTGGGTAACTCCGCCCGCATGTTTTCTAGGATGTTGGCTACTTGATCATCATCAACGGCGAACCATTTAAGTGCCCTCTGGGTGACCTGATTTGTGGGGAAACCGGAGCCAATTGCCTGCCATGGCGGCAGCCAGCGGCGTGACTTGGGTGATGGTGGAGTGGGTGAGTTGGGGGTATTGGGGGTGGATGCAGCCATGGCATCTCCTTGAGCTTGCATGCCCATTGTAACGACTGGATTATGCCTGTCTGTGGGGACTTCACCCCGATGAGGGTACTGATTTTACTACCCGACATCGCTCGATATCAGCGACGACCATTGCAGACTATTGTGAAATATTTCGAATTTGATAAATAACTACACCAAACTTTGCTAAGCTAAAATCTGATGGTGCCGTAAGAGTTTATACCTATGCCATACACCACTGAAGAAGGTGGACGCCTTAACAACTATGCTACTGAGCCTAAAATGTATGAGGCTGAGCCACCCACGGCAAATGAAAAGCGCAATTATGTGGTCTTTGGTGTTGTTGGTGCTGCCCTTGTGGTCGGACTGATTGCACTGACCGCTGTGATTTCATAGCTATCAGTTACTAGGGGTTAACGGTAGCTGGTTCTAGCTACTGTTTATTGTCAATCTGAGTCAGATAGTGGGGAGGGCCATCATTGAGGGCCCTCCCCACTGCTTAGGCATGTTTAGGAATTGTTTGGGGGCCGTGGCCGGCACACGATTTAGGCATGTCAGCCATGACATGTATGGTTACGCTTAGTTAGCTGAAATCTTGCCATTGCTGATTTAGAGGATGAACCGATCGGTGAGATATGCCATGGGACAGTATCTTGCAGAGAAAATCATACCGAGGATCAGCAACGCCAAATCTTAGAGGGCGTGAATCTCACTGGCACCAAGTGTTTGCCATTAAGAGAGCGTTTGGCTTTAGCTGTTCTCAAGGATTTGTGTAACGAATTTAAAGAGCGAAGGTGATTGAGGCAATGGCACGCTGCGGGTGAGCGTGTCGAAAGGAGGCCTGCTTGCGACTTTAAAGAAGTCCTTTAGTGGGAGATTTGGGGGCTGGCAAACATAACTTGAAAATCTCCTCGATATCTTCAAAAATTGAGGATTTTCCTTTAGAAAAGCCTGATCTAAACCGCTGATTATTCATGAACATGGGCAGTTGCCCAAGAACCGATTGCGATATAAATTCACTCACTTCACGTGCATCGTTAGTACGTTAGTTCAACTCCACAGTAAGACTTTTTCAAAGCTGTTCAATGTGGCCTGATGTCCATGCCTCAGCCTATAGTCGTCTTTGAAAGCTTTAGGTGGCCGTAGGTGTAGGCCTCAATATTAAACCTTGAGATTTAAAGAAGACTAGAGTGGGTGGGTAAAAAATATGGGGACAAGCTTTGACTTATGCAGTCCTCCTATATCTGGCGATTGATAATGTTAACTAACATCAAAGTAAGGAACATCTGCGGAACAAATAACGTTTATTACCTAGGGGTTATTTGTGATTTAATCACCATCTTTATGGCATCTTCTGAAGCATTGTCATAATCCCCCTGCAAGGGTATCTATCTAGGTAGTTATGTTGATTGATGCATCGGTTGAAAATAGAGAAAACGGACCCCGCATTTTAGTTGTCTCCGTACGGGGATTTCGCTTTCAAGTAGCCAACTGTATTCTGTATGAATTTGAAGACATTATCTGTGAATTAGAGAGAGCTAAACTCTACGCTCCTACACAGGAATTTAATCTGGCGAGAAGGCTATATCGCCTGGCTAAATATACGACTGGTTCCGTAAATATTGCGAGTTCTATTGCACCGTTTCCCACTGAAGTTTTATTGGAAAACGAATACGATCTGCTGTTTGTCGTTTGTGACAATCCTTGGCAACTGCATTTGCTAGAAACCGTTAAAAATTGGCGTGATAAATGTCGCCATAAGGCTTGCTACGTTATGGAAACGTGGAAGCTAAATTTTGATGACTGGCGTTTAGCTCACGAACCATTTAAGAATTTTGATCATATTTTTGCTGGTACAGCCCACTGTGTTGAAACGTATTCAGACGTTACCGGGCTTCCTGCCAATTACCTCGCACCAGGAATTGATGCCCTTAAGTTTTGTCCCTACCCAAATCCACCCCAACGACTGATTGATGTTTGTTGTGTTGGGCGTCGTCCTGAAGACACTCATCAATCATTGTTTCAGCGTTCTCAAGAAGACGAGAATTTCTTCTATTATTACGACACTGTTAACAATAAAAACTTACACGTTGCGAATCCTCGGGAGCATCGCGCTAAGTTGGCAAAGCTTCTACAGAGAAGTCGCTACAATATTGCTACTCATGCCAGGTTTGACGCCCTGAGTGAAACAGGAGGATATCAAGAGATTGGGAGTCGTTATTTTGAAGCAGTAGCTGCGGGTACGGTTTTGATTGGGATGCCTCCCATGGGTGATGTATTTCCCCAATATTTTGATTGGGAAGAGCCTATCATTAAGGTAAACCTCTTTGAACAAGATGTGCTTGAGGTGATCCAAGCGCTCGATGCGCAACCTGACAAGGTTGAAAGCATCAGGCGTCGGAACGTGGTCAATACCTTACTTAAGCATGACTGGGTCTATCGTTGGCGGCAGGTGTTAGCTGCCTTTGATCTAGAGCCAAGCCAAGCTGTTCTTGAAAGAGAGAAGTGCCTACAGGAACGTGCCCACAGTGTTAAGTCTACTGATATGTCTTTAGCGTACTAGAGCTGTGATGATACGTGCTCTGATTATTAGGGAGATATGCACCTGACTCGCAAATGCCCTAATGCATTAGGGCATTTGCGAGTCAGGTTAGCCGTTGTAATTTAAGACTGTTAGGGATAACCATTGTTCTAACTCACCTGAGTAGATGCCGTTTGCCTATCGTTTGGGGAGACGTCACAGCCATATGCTTTTTGATGATTGTGACAGTCTAAAGGTGTCTGTCCCTACCTGATTAGATAAAAATGGCTTTGCGACAATAAAAGGCTTCTGCATATCTATCTGGTGCGTTTGATTCAATGCCCCGCAGTCTTAGAATTGATGAAAACGTTTCTTCGTCAAACCACTGCTTATTGGACTGGGTTTGAAAGTGTTTTATTAGATAGGACAGCTTTTGCTGATAGAGCGGCTGATCAAGATGTACAAAGAAATTGGGATTTCCTAAATCCCCATCATATTTAGGAATCTCATACTCTAGAATCATATGGTTACGAAATGCATTTAACGTCAATTCAGAGATTAATTTATGGTCTTGGTGTAGATCATTGCGATAGTGTGTCAGGACTAGGTCAGGAGATACTTCTTTACTAAGCTGATCAAAAAACTCTTTGATTTCTATCCCGATATAGGGAAAAAATCGCTCCCTAAACTCTTTGATGATGATATTCTTTTTATTAGCGTTTTTCAGAAAGCTGTTTGCACTTGCTAAGGCTTCTTTTTGCCTGTGGCCAGTGGCTGAAAAGACAACCCAATGCACATCAATATCTTGAAATTGTTCAAGCAATTTTAAGATGGTTCCACCGCAGCCAATCTCAATGTCGTCACTATGGGCCCCTAAGCAAAGGATACGGTGAAATGAATTTTGATCCTGAGGATTACAGATTAGTTTTTGCATGGCTAGCTTTAAAGCAACAGAGTAGATGAATCGGATGATTGCCTGTTTCATCGCAACGCCACGGATACAGTGTCAGTTGCAAATCAGGTGGCGCTATTATGGTGAGTTTTAATTCTTGTCACCCTCTTATCCAGCCTGACAATTATGCCGTTGCTGATTTAGAGGATGAACCGATCGGTTAGACATGCCGTTTGACAGTATCTTGCAGATAAAATCATCCCGAGGATCAGCAACGCCTCTTCAACTAACCATTGGCTTTAATGTATCGTGCGATGGTTGAGGGCGTGTGAGATTTTTTATCTCAGGCTTGCCGCTACGTTGAGATATTTCTGGATGAGACTCCCATAGGGTCCAGGGAGTCTTGCCCTTTGCATACATATCGTCAAACAGCATCTTTTCCTTTAGGGTGTCCATGCATGCCCAAAAACCAGGATTTCTGTAGGCGGCGAGCTGCTTTTGTTGAATCAGTCGCTGGAATGGCTCAAGAACCAACTCTTCACCCGGAGTAATATAGTCAAATATTTCTTGTCGGAGTGCAAAAAATCCTCCGTTAATCCATAAATCTGAATGTTTTACAGATTGTATGTTTTTTACAACTCCATCTTCATTTTCTAAAGAAACAACATGGAATGATTGCGAGGGTTGTACCGCTAAGAAACTAGCAACCTTATCTTGCTGATTAAAATACTCAAGGTATAAATTCAGGTCCAGATCGCTGAGCCCATCTGAATAATTGGCCAGAAAAACGTCCTCGCCTTCTAGATATGGCTTGACGGCGACAAGTCGTTCTCCAATATTTACATCTAGACCGGTATCCACAAAGGTGATTTTCCAATCATCTATATCAGTGGTGTGCAGCTCAATACGTTTGCCGCCATTAGATAGGGTGAAATTGTTTGATAAACATTCGTTGTAGTTAAGAAAATAGTTCTTGATATAATCTCCCTTATAGCCAAGACATAAGATAAATTCTTTATGTCCAAAGTGGGCGTAATACCTCATTAAATGCCAAATGATTGGACGATAGCCAATTTCAACCATTGGCTTAGGAATAGTTTCAGAATATTCCCTTAGCCGAGTTCCTAATCCACCACAGAACAGAACAACTTTCATTTTATTTTTGTCAGCCTCTCTATATTTTGTGTTTTTACTAAAAATCCAGGGGACGCTTAAATCAATGATGAAATTTATGTTTTATCTGGATCTGACTGGGACTGGCTTATCAACTGAACGTGAACAAACTTCTAACAAGCCACTATTAATAAGATTAGACACCGCATTTTTGATTGTTGAAAAGTTCAAATCAGCTCGCTCAGCGATATCAAGCAAGGTGTGTTCTCCATCTGAGAGATTTAATACCCACAACATGGCCATGCGATCGTCAGGCGTTGTTTGTTTGCCTCCCATCGTGCTGTAAAGGCCACGCTTACCCAGCTGGGGCTCGCATTTTGGGTTGGTATTCAAATATGACTGGTTGTTTTCTAATACATCGATCACATTCAGATATGTCTCAAAGGAGTTTCCTAAAGCCGGAATCTGCACAAAGTCTAAATTGTCAGCAGAGGTGTGATATTCGGGATAGGTGCCAAACTGGCTTCTTGTGAGGCTGCCAACCGGCAAATTGAAGCCAGGTGAGCAAAATTGTCGTTCATCGTACCCATAGGGTGAGAAATCAGAAATTGTATATTCCTGGGCTGAGCTTTTTAGGATATGGTGAACGACTCTATCAATGTCTGCATTTCCACGACGGCTTTTTTTATAGGCTAAATGACCTGAGTCACCAACGTTAGAAACCGTTAACCCATGCTTGATTGACGAAACTTGACTCTCATTTAAACTCAACCAGGTAATAGAGCCAATGGTCCCTGGCATAAACAGAAAACGATAGGAGTAACGTAAAGACTGTTGGCTAAGATGCTTTGCCAGAAACGTTACGAGTGATATTCCTGAAAGATTATCATTGCAGAGCGAAGGGTGGCAGCTATGGCAACACAATAGAACCTCATCGGTTGTTTGCCCTGGCAAGAATAGCTCACCATAGGTGAGGGAACCCTGTTCTAAAGATGAGTCGATATAGACTTCATAGTCGCCGTCTGGAAGAGACTGCAGTGTTCGATCTGTTAGGCAGAATCCCCACATTTCCTTATAGTAGGAGGTTCGATAAGGAATCCAATCTGGTCGATCTGGCATTGAAAAAAGATGTTCTTTTAGTTCAGAAAGAGGCATCTTTTTATGGATGGGAATGCTGTAGTTTAATACATGCAAGTTTGATTTTTGAAAATCAACAATTTTTTTGCCCGTTTCATCCTTGATATAAGCATCACGAATATTCCATTCTTTAGGAACTGTCCAATCAAACACGGGTGTGTCAGTAGGAACTTCGTGAATCTTTAGGGGAATATGGTTTTGGATAATCTGTAGGGATTTTCGTACACCATCGCCAGTGATGCTACGGCAAATGGGATACAGCTCAGCTATCAGGTTGTACATCTCTAACCCTAAGCGTTCTGTATCAATGGATTGCGTATCAAGATCCGTATTTATAGTCATGATCCTGGAATACTGTTACTGTGTGCGATCGCAATTCAGAAAATATCTAAGGCTGAAAACGCATCAGGGAGAAAATCTTTATAGTCCTGATCGCGTTTAGACATCACACTGACTGACTCGGGCCAATCAATATTGAACGTAGTATCATTCCAACGAAGTCCCCGAGCACAATCTGGAGCATAGGATTCTGAGATTTGATAAAAAACTTCTGTTTTATCCGCTAACGTCTGAAACCCATGGGCAAAGCCTTTTGGGATATATAGGCTCCTCCGATTTTCAGGCGTTAGTTCAGCAAAAATCCACTGAAGATACGTGTCAGAACCTGGGCGCAAATCGATGATGACATCGTATATTGCACCTTTGGTACAGCTCACTACTTTTGTCTCTGCAAATGGCGGCAGCTGAAGATGCATTCCACGTAAAGTACCCCTCTTAATATTGAAGGAGATACTGCACTGCAAGAGGTTTGCATCTAAGCCGTTTATTGAAAACTCTTCCTTACACCAAGTTCTTGCAAAGAAGCCGCGCTCATCCTCGAACCTTTTCGGTTCTATGATGTATGCACCCTTTAATTTAGTAGGATTAAATTTCATTTCTAAGGGTAGACTTTTACTTCAGGGATGGGGACAACAAATTTTCCACCCCATTCACGAATCATGCTCATTTGCTGCATAATTTCATCCTTAACGTTCCAAGGTAAAATCAGCACATAGTCGGGTTTTGTTTCCTGGATCTTGTCTGGATGATGAACAGGAATATGGGTGCCTGGTAGAAACTTTCCATGTTTATAAGGGTTTCTGTCCACCGTATAGTCAAGAAAATCGGTGCGGATACCGCAATAGTTTAGTAACGTATTGCCTTTACCAGGTGCGCCATAGCCAACAATTGTCTTTCCTTCCCGCTTTGTTTTAATTAAGAAATCTAGAAGCTTGCGCTTGGTTTCTCGCACTTGTTCATCAAAGTGGGTGTAACTTTCTAGCGATCTAAGCCCTGCGTCTTTTTCACGCTGTCTTAGATCAAGCACGCGCTCGCCCACTGGCTTAGAGTCATCATCTGTATGGCGTGCATAAACTCGTAATGATCCACCGTGGGTGGGCAACTCTTCCACATCAAAGATTGTCATGCCATGGGCAGCAAAGATTTCTTCTAGTGTGGTCAAGGTGTGATAGAAAAAATGCTCGTGATAAATGGTGTCAAATTGATTGGACTCCATTAGCCGCATCAAATGCTGGATTTCTCCTGTAAATACCCCTTGGGGTTTGAGTAAGATTTTGATGCCAGCCACGAAATCATTCAAATTTGGTACGTGGGCGATAACATTATTGGCTGCAATTAGGTCGCCTTGTTTACCCTGCTGTACTAGCTTTTGGGCGCAGTCTTGCCCAAAAAACTCATTGAGTGTGGGAACCCCTTTTTCAACGGCAACCTTAGCAATATTAGTGGCAGGTTCAATACCCAAAACTGGAATATTCTTTTCTACAAAATACTGTAGTAGATAGCCGTCATTACTAGCTAGTTCAACAACGTGACTTTGTTCATTTAGGTTAAACCGTTGAATGACCTGCTCCGTATAGGCTTTACACTGGGCTAGCCAGGTATCACTGTAGGACGAAAAATAGGCATATTCAGTAAAAATATCTTCTGCACTCACATACGCTTCTAACTGTGCGAGAAAACAGTTGCTACACACACGCACATGTAGGGGATAAAATGCCTCCATTTGGTTGACTTTGTCAGCACTTAAGATGCTTTCACACAGTGGTGACATGCCTAAATCAACCAGGGTGTGTTCTAACGGTGTGCCACAAAAAAGACAGTTTGGCGCATTCTGAAGAGATTTTTCCATAGTCCGTGTCATTTCGGCTTGCTGAGTCATGGTCTAATTTTTGAGGTGATTGAGGGACAGTGATGCCGGAGATAAAAAATAAAACAGCGGGACGGCTTACTTTAACTGAGCATTTGCAGCTTCGGTGACCTGTCGCATATTGGCTCTTGCGTGATTAGCCTGGGTCCTTGAGATGATTAGTTCTAGCCCTTGGGCTAGGGAAATGTTGGGACTCCAACCTAACTTAAGCCGTGCTTTGGCACAGTCTAAGCTTAGAGAATGGGCCTCATGGGGGTGGTACGCTTGGTCTTGTTCCCAGGTGGCATCGTTGCCCCAACCCGATAAGAGTTTATCGACTAACCAGCCAACGGGTTTAACATCCGACGCGTAGGGGCCAAAATTCCAAGCTTCGGCAAAGGCAGGTCCTTTGTTATAAAGATTTTCTGCCAACGTTAGGTAGCCATTGAGCGCATCTAATACATGCTGCCAGGGGCGTGTGGCATAGGGATTACGAATAAGAACTGGTCGTTGTTCTAATAGGGACTGAACAATGTCGGCCACTAGTCCGTTGTGGGTCCAATCGCCGCCAGCGATCACATTTCCGGCTCGGGCTGTGGCGATTGCCACACCATGCTCTGAATAGTCACTCGCGTTAAAGAAAGAATTGCGATACGACTCTGTTACTAACTCTGAGCAAGCTTTACTGTTGCTATAGGGGTCATAGCCCCCCAGCTGATCAACCTCACGATATCCCCAGACCCATTCCTTATTTTCGTAGCACTTGTCTGAGGTGATATTGACCAAAGCGCGTACACCACCAACCTGTCGCACTGCCTCTAGAAGATTAACAGTGCCCATAACATTGGTTTGGTAAGTCGATACGGGATCCTCATAGGAGGTATGGACAACAGATTGAGCTGCCATGTGAATCACTATTTCTGGCTGGAAGTCAGCAACAACCTGGTGAAATGTTTTGCCGTCACAGATGTCACCAATGATAGACCTCATGCCATGGGCCACATGGGCTACTTCAAACAGACTGGGATTGGTAGGTGGTTGAAGCGCATATCCGACGAGTTTGGCACCCACCAGTTGCAGCCAAAGAGCTAGCCAGCTTCCTTTAAATCCTGTGTGCCCTGTTAGGAGTACTCGCTTACCTCTCCAAAAATTAGGATCCATTACACGTCAGTAGAATTTCTACAGGTAGAGTTTCCCTTTGTTTATTTCTTAGGAAATAATTACGGGTTTATACGCAAGGACGGAAACGTTTGGATTTTAGTTTCCAGTCTTTCTACTTCCTAGAAAACAAGGGAGGCTACACACGAAAATTTGGATAGCTAAACCACCGATAGCGCCTGTCAGGCAGGCTGTTGGGGTATGGGGCAGGGGGCAAAATCAAGTTGCAACAAAAAGTAATGACGTTTTGAGGGCTACGGTACTATCAGGTGTTGCTGCCGAATAGATGAAGTGGCTATGACGTCGATGTGGATTACAGGGCCCACCCGCAGTGGCAAAACTGCACAGTTAATTGATTGGTTGCATCACCAGGCTGCTGAGGCTGAGCGTCCCTGGCTTGTGTTTGCCGCCAATGGGGATAATCGGATGGTGCTGGCCCAGCGTTTAGCGGCTACGGTTCAAGATCGTGTTCCTTACAGCACCACCACTCCAGCAGGGTTTATTCAGAGCGAGGTCATTCTTTTTTGGCCTTTGCTGGTGGAGACGTTGGGGCTGAAGGCGCAGTTTCCCCTGAAGCTGCGCCCAGAAAATGAGCAGCTGCTAGCGCTCCAGCTATGGGAGCCGCTACTGGCAGAAGCGCTACAGGTGGACGGCTGGCAAGAGTCTCAAATGGTGAGACGAACGTTAGATCTGTTGCAGCTGGCGGCTTCGGCGGGGATTTGTGTTGAGGAGATTCCCCAGCGGCTGCGGCAGGGGATGGTGCGGGTGGCGGCTGAGACTTGGGAGGTGGTAGGGGATGCCCTGTTGCAGTGGCGAACCTGGTGCTTGGAGCGCGGTTTGCTGACCTATGGGTTGATGACGGCATTATATTGGCGGTATTTGTTGCCGTTGCCCCAATATCAGACCCGTTTGCTAGACCGGTTTGCCGGGACGGCGGCGGATGATGTGGATGAATATAGTGCGATCGCAACCCCCCTATTGCAAATTTTCAAAACCGCAGGTCGTCTGCAAGCCTTTACCTATAACCCCAGCGGTCAGGTGCGTCTGGGGGTGGGAGCCGATCCAGCCGCCACGTTGGCATTAGCAGAAGGGTGTGAACGGGTACAGCTCTCCCACCCCGATGTCGATAGTCTGGGCTATGCCATGGCCGATAATGTGGTGCAGTGGGTGCAAGACCCCCTAGCCGTACCCGAACTGCCCCAACAGGTGCAGCTAATCACCGCCACCACCCGAGGCAATATGCTGCGACAGACGGCTGATTTTATCGCCGATATTGTCCATCGCGATGTAGTCGCCCCCTCAGACATTGCGGTGATAGGACCTGGTTTAGACGCCATTGCCCGCTATAGCCTGATCGAAATTTTAAGCAAGCGGGGCATTGTTGTTGATTCCCTCAAAGATCAGCGCCCCCTAAATAGTTCGCCCTTTGTCCGCGCTCTACTCACCCTGCTATCGCTGATC
>CALBPH010000241.1 GCA_937899365.1 uncultured Leptolyngbya sp. | reverse complement strand
CCCCCACCAATTCCGGTCGCCCTGTGCCTTTAGGGGGCTTCGTTTGGGGGGGTCTCCCGTCTTGGGGGCGGGCCGGCCGGGGGGGGTAAAGCTTTCGGGGCAGGCGCTCCATGCCAGGCAGCTCACCCTGACGCATCCGATTACGGGGGAAACGGTGGTTGCGATCGCACCGCTCCCACCCAACTTTGATACGCTGCTTCAGCGCCTACGCCAACGATAGTGTCGTTATCATTCGGGCAGCCGATTACCTCCCATACAAAAAATGCAGCACTTACAAAAGCACTGCATTTCAAAAAATATTCCCTAGAGCATGAGTGTTGGGCTACAAACACAACACGACGAATCAGCGTTATCCCTGATTCAGCGCTAAAAAGCTCCAGTCGCCATTAAGCTCCCTGCTTGGCTTTAGCAACAGCGGCTGCAGCTACGGGGTCATTAATGGGGAAATTAACCTGGCGGTAGGGAACTCCAGCCCTAAAGTTGACACTGACGGCCGATACCCGCTGGGCAGGTAATGGCTGACTGTTGCTCAGGCCACGGGCCATGTTCATAAACAGCTCTGGGCTGCCAGCCTTTGGTTTCTGCTCTTGGGGTACAAACCGGCGAATGCTGGTCTGGAAGACAGGCTTGGGAAAGCCCAAAATAGAGCGGTAGTACTCGTCGTAACGGGGTGACTTAATATTGAACGGCCGTTCACCTTCACTGCGACTCGGTAGCACCCGCCGCCGCTGGTAAGGCAGAATGTCGTCGCCAAAGCTATCTAGATACTCATCACTGTCCAGGAGAGCATCGACAAAGCCTTCAATGCCTTTGGTTGCAACGATAATCGACCAGGCAATGGTCTCATCGTTACCAAAAACATCGCGTCCTAGAACCCGCTGAACTGTCTGCTCTACAAAACGATAGTTGTTATTCATTTTGTAGAAGCTGTTGCGGTAGGTCTCTGACAACAGCAGTCCGCGTACAAAGTCGCGTACCGTAATCTGATTACTGCGCAATTGAGATTCTAGGAATTTCTCGCGATCAGACTTAAATGCATGGAAGAAGATCTGACGATAGGCCGCCTCAATCAGATCGTCGGTATCAGTCGAAGAAAGAATATTCTGAGTTGAATAAATCTTAGGCTGATCATCCCCAGGAATTTCATAGCCCTGAACCCGAGAATTTTGGGTAACTGGTGAGTAGTTCAGCAGAGGAATCGCCACTTGAGAATCTCCAGAATATGAGGAAATTTAACAAACGTTAATCCTAAATATAAGGGTTGATGGTCTCAAGGCCCGATCCCATGAAAGAAAATATCACACAGCTTAACATTGAAAAAAGATGGCGTTTGTCAAGCTGTCTATGGGTTTCTATGGTTTGACTCATCTAAAAACTGCTGCCATTGTTTGGGAGTGTTGCAGTTTCGTAACATATGATGATCAGGCATCGGTAGGGCTATTACCCGCTTATCCTCATTTATTAGCCATTGTTGAAATGAGCGGATATTGTTCGCAAGTGCGTTTTCTAGGCTAGGGATACAGCGGCGGTGATAGAAACCGCATAGGGGTTCCCACCGTTGCTCGTGTTTGGGTAACGCTGCGATCTCATCCCCGCTCTCAATAGTCATCCCTTTCAGCTTCTGTCGCCATTTTTGTAAGGTAGGCACATCCAGAGCCGGCATGTCGCAAGCCAAGACGAGTAACCAGTCAGGGGCAGGCCGCTGATATCGTTGACAGTCCTGCAAAATCATGGACCAACCGGTCGCTAATGCCACTAGAGGTCCCTGCCCCACGGTAGGTTCTGGCAATAATGTAATGGTGGGTGGCAGAAAATGGTTATAGCGTTCAGGCCACGGCGTTAAAACATAGGTGCGACTGACACAGGCTTGGGTCACTGTGCAGACCTGCTGTAACAGGTTTGTTTGGGGTTCTGGTAATGGCAAGAGAGCTTTGTCACGCCCCATGCGGCGACTGCGACCCCCAGCTAAAACCAAAGCTGCGGTGTTGGGCATCATGTCATGACCATCAAAACGCTAACGTTAGTGGTGAAACAGTACCTGTCTATGAACGTCGCCGCCGACTGGCCCACAGCTGCCCCTTAAAGAAATATGACAGCCCCATAAATCCAGACAATAGAGCGTAGGCCGCTCGAATACCCCAGCCAGCATTAGCAAAGAGCCAGTTATAAAGGCTGAATGCTAGACCCAATAGCCCAGTTTGGCGACTGCCCACATCTATTAGCTGATTTTGCAGCGAGCTAATGTCGTTAGCTGTTTCCAGATTGTTTAACCGAACGGGAGGGACAGCTCGAGTGGCGGTGTACCAATAAAACCCCATGGCGCCAGACTTAGAGGTTTCTCGCTGCAAAAACGTATCAGTCACTTGCTTAGACTGACTGACGGATAAACTTCCCTGGGTGGCCACCTGCTGTACCCAGATGTTGTGGCGCACCCTATGGCCTAACAGTAAGACCAGTGGCAGAGCCAGACCCAAAAATATCAGACGGATGCCTAGATTGATGCTCGCTGGCAGGTAATAGGTGAGGGCACCCAGCATGAGACCCAATAGGGCCAACAAAAGTGGGCTAGAAATCTCAGCTACCTCAAGACTGGCTAATACCCCTCCCACTATCGGAAGCGAATAGAGATAGGAGTCAGCCCCCCAAACAATGGCTAGTTTGCAAACGATAGTCAGTCCACAGGCAAGAGTGCCTAGTAAACAGTAGAGTCCAAGCTGCCTGGGATGTGCCTTTACGTTCATGGACGACCGAAACACATGATTAGTCATGCCTTAAATTAGTCGAAAAATGCCTATGGAGAGCGTTTGCGGTCCAAAAGAGGGCAAACACGCATCAACAATACCACCCGGCTGACTTTTCTCCCATGACGGAGTCATGAGCAAAATATAGTAGTACAATTGAACTAATTAATAGATTAAGTCATTGAGGTCTGGTTGCGATGTCGTCTGTTCAAACAGGTCAGCTCATTTCACTATTAAGCAATAATGTTTTGATGGTCATTATCGTTACAGCGGTCACCCTGGTTGCGTGGCTGCGGTGGCACTGGCTACGGGCAGGGAGCGTGGCTACCCGAGCCGTGCGACGACGGTGTCGCTGGGCCTACATCAGCTTTGTGCTAACGGCGGTGGCACTCCTGGGGATGTTAGTGAGTTTAGGTATTCTTACCCTGCGCTCCATGATTGCCAATAATGCCCTAGTTATGGGGGCGATGGGAATCTTTTTGCTCAGTGTATTTACGCTACTGATTGCCCTGGGTCTATGGTTTGTTGATCTATGCTTTGGTTTGCCTGTCCTGCCTGCGGTTAGACGTGCAAGGCCTCGCTCGGTGCAGCATTCTCCAGCCATTGCCTTATTGCCCGCTTCAATTGTAACGACCCACCCCCGGCGTAGACGTGTGCAGCGACAGCAGCGACGATAAATCATCCCCCAGAGATTGCCTCTGGGGGATGAACCACAACTATGGCGATGCCCGACCCTAGCCCTTGTTGGCTAGTTCAAGCTGGGCTAAGGAGAACCGCTTGAGGATCTTGTCAGCCATTTGGGCCGGTGTTAGCCCCAGGGCAGTTTTAGCCTGGGCTGGAGTTGCATGGTCTACGAGGATGTCAGGCACACCGAGACGGAAAATTGGCACGTTAATGTCACGATCTAGCAGGGCTTCGGCGACGGCTGAACCAAATCCACCCATGAGACAGCCTTCTTCAAAGGTCACGACCCGTTGAATTTGCTTGGCCAAGGGCACAATTAGTTCTTCGTCTAGGGGTTTGACAAAGCGAGCATTAATCACCGTTGCTTCAATGCCGTGCTCGCTTAAAATCTCTGCCGTTTGCATGGTGGGATAAACCATGGAACCGTAGCCCAACATCAGCAGGTCATCTCCCTGGCGCAGCACTTCGCCTTTACCGATGGGTAGAGCTTCCCAGCCTTCTTCCATCAAGGGGGCTCCGTAGCCGCTGCCACGGGGATAGCGTACTGCGATGGGGCCGTCGGTATGTTCGATGCCCGTAACGACCATCTGCTGTAGTTCGGCTTCATCCTTAGGGGCCATGACCACCATATTGGGTATGGATCGCAGATAGGAAATGTCGTACATACCCTGGTGGGTGGGGCCATCGGCTCCGACAATGCCAGCCCGGTCTAGGCAGAAGAACACCGGCAGCTTTTGAATGCAGACGTCATGGACGATCTGGTCGTAGGCCCGCTGGAGAAACGTGGAGTAGATGGCGGCCACGGGGCGCATATTTTCACAGGCTAGCCCGGCGGCTAGGGTGACGGCATGCTGCTCGGCAATACCCACATCTATATATTGCTTGGGCAGGGCGGCTTGGAGTTTATCAAGACCGGTACCCGTGGCCATGGCCGCTGGAATCCCGACGATTTTGGGGTTGTTTTCGGCTAGCTTCACCAATGTTTCGGCAAAGACCTTGGCATATTTGGGGGGGGTGGGCTTTTGTGATGGATATCCTTTGCCAGTGGTGAGGTTAAAGGGTGACTGGGCGTGGTACCCAACCTGATCCTTCTCGGCGATCTCGTAGCCCTTGCCTTTTACCGTAGCCACGTGGACCAGTACCGGTCCTCCCTTGGCGTGGGCTTCTTTAAATATGTTGATCAGCTCACCTAAGTTGTGCCCGTCCACCGGACCCATGTAAGTAAACCCAAGCTCTTCAAACACAGCACCTACTTTGGACACGGCGAGGCGTTTCATGCCTTCCTTGACCCGATCAAGTTCTGGGGATAAGGAATCACCAACAAATGGTATTTGTTTGAACTGTTCTTCGAGGTTATCGCTGAGGAACTGCATGGGGGGACTCAGCCGAATTTTGTTCAGGTATCGGGGAATCGCACCAACATTAGGGGAAATAGACATTTCATTGTCATTGAGTACCACCACTAGGTTGGTATTGGGCAGATGACCTGCGTGGTTAATGGCTTCTAGGGCCATGCCCCCAGTTAGGGCCCCATCACCGATGATGGCTGCCACTTTGTAGTCATCGCCCTGTAGGTCGCGGGCAATGGCCATACCCAGGGCAGCGGAAATGCTAGTGGAGGCATGCCCTGCGCCAAAATGATCAAATTTGCTTTCGCAGCGTTTGAGGTAGCCTGCCACACCGTCTTTTTGGCGTAGAGAATCAAAATCGTTGTAGCGGCCTGTAATTAGCTTGTGGGGGTATGCTTGGTGACCGACATCCCAGGTGACTTTGTCACGATCTAGGTCGAGGGTTTGATAAAGGGCCAGGGTTAGTTCTACGACACCCAGTCCTGGTCCCAGATGCCCACCGCTAGCAGCTACTGTTTGTAAATGCTTTTCTCGAATTTGCTGGGCAATGGCTTCTAACTGTTTTACAGACAAGCCATGCAACTGGTTAGGATGAGTTATTTCACTCAGATGCATGTTAAGGACCCTCTAGACTGTTTTTGCGATTATTATGGATGTCGTTGCTGATTTTCAGTGTTGATAGAATAGGCGAGATCATCTCCTAACTCAGCAGCGGCTCATGTTTTATCACTTATTCACTGTAGATTAGATCAGGGTTTCAAAGGACAATCATTACAAAATTACTGCTGTCCTATTTAGCGATTACCGTGCAGGAGCTGGTCGTTGTTAAGCTACGGCACCGTAGCGTTTGCAGCGACTGGGAGATATTGAATGCTGTCTAGTAATGTTTGTTGTATTTAACCTATTGATAATGATTAATATGACTCATATCTTCTTTGGCTGTCGTCAACTCGGTCGTGCGTTGTTTGCACCGATGGTCCTGGGGTTGGCAACTGTTTCGTTAGGGGCGGTGCCGAGCTACGCGCTGGATGATGATAACTATGGTCAATGCGTGGCTGATTTGACAGCGTCTGGTTTGGGGGTGGAGCAGGCGGCGGCTAGCTGTGCCGGGGCTCGCTTCCCAGGTATGTTGGGGGACTGTGTGGCGGATGTCAGCTCAGAAACTGGCCTGGGCGCAGAGGATAGCTTGGAGGGCTGTGAGCGCTCTCGCCGTCCCGATGAAGTGGCCACGTGCACCCTGGATATTCACAGTGCGCTGCTTGAGCAGCCGTCGGTCAATGCGCTGGAGCACTGTAGCCGCAGCATTTTACCTGAGCGCTACGGTGTCTGTGTTGTAGACCTCAGTGATGAAGCTCAGCTAGGGGTGGATGCGGCCCTCGAGCGCTGTATCCGGGCTGGTTATCGTCCGTGGACGACGGCCCCTAGACAGTAGGTTTAGGGTATGAAGTTTTAGGCTGGCCATATTACGTTGGCCAGCGGCTGGCGATGGGCATGCGCCAGCCAAGACCAAAGGCACGGTCGGTGACTTTGAGCACTGGCGGTGCCTGTCTGCGTTTAAACTCAGCTCGGGCGAGTAAATGGACGATTCGTTTAACTACGTTAGGATCATGCCCTGCAGCCACAATGTCTGAGGCTGACTGATGGTGCTGGATGAGTCGCTCTAGGATATCGTCGAGGATGTCATAGGCGGGGAGCGAGTCTTGATCCACCTGATCCGGGCGTAGCTCGGCGCTGGGGGGCTTGGTGAGAATGTTGTTGGGGATAATTTCAGAGTTGTTGTTACGCTCAATCAACCCCAGGGGATGATCTGATGGGGGGCTTTGATTGAGCCAGTGGCACAGGTTATAGACTTGCGTCTTGGGGACATCGGCAATGACGGCAGGACCGCCATTCATGTCGCCATAGAGGGTGCAGAAGCCGACGACCATCTCTGATTTGTTGCCCGTAGACAGTAACAGATGGCCAAATTTGTTGGCGATGGCCATGAGTAAGTTGCCGCGAATACGAGATTGTAAATTCTCTTCGGTGACACCAGGGGCGGTGCCAGAGAAGAAATCTTTAAAGGTGTTATCGTAGTCTGCCATCAGATTGCCAATGGGCAATGTTTGGGTAGCAATGCCAAGATTGTGGGCTAGTTTTTCGGCATCACTGATGGAGTGGTCAGAGCTGTAGGGGGAGGGCATGAGCACGCCTAGGATATTGTCAGGGCCGAGGGCTGCGGTTGCGATCGCAACTACCAGTGCTGAGTCAATGCCCCCACTCAGCCCCACCACGGCTTTGCTAAACCCACACTTACGGCTGTAATCCTTCACCCCTAGCACCAGGGCCGACCAGATTTCCGCCTCGGGTGTGGCCAACAGTGGGGCTACGGTTCCCGGCATCAGGTTTTGCTGCGTTGGGTCGTACTCCACTACCTGCACGGCGGGTTCAAACCCGTGACAGCGACTCACTAATACCCCCTGACGATCGATGGCCACACTACAGCCATCAAAAATGAGATCGTCATTACTACCCACCTGGTTGACATACACAATTGGGCAATTGTGCTGGCGGGTCGCATGGGCAATCATCTTCTCTCGCAGTGTTTGTTTTCCCACCGTAAACGGTGATGCCGAGAGATTGACCACCAAGTCCACCCCCGCAGCCACCACCTCCGCCGTAGGGTTGACCTCGTAGGCCCGCTGTCCCCAAAAGTCATCCTCGTTCCACAGGTCTTCGCAAATGGTGACACCGATATGGAGTGAGCTATTACCATCCCCTAAATGAAAATGGTTGGGAACGTTACCCGACTCAAAGTAGCGATCTTCATCAAACACATCGTAGGTGGGCAGCAGGCGTTTATGAAACACTGTTTTCAGGGTGCCATTTTCCAGCAGTGCCATACTGTTATAAAGCGGCTTTTGCCCTTTTTTCCCAGCCTCAGGGTTTAGCTGGGCTAACCCCACCAGGGCGGTTAACCCTTTGGGAAGATCGCAGGCCAGTTGTTCAACCACTGTCTGCATCTGTTGAATAAACCCAGGCCTCAGCAGCAGGTCCCTGGGCGGATACCCACATAGGGAAAGCTCTGGTGTGAGTAATAACGTTGCCCCTTGTTCTGCCGCGCTTTGGGCCGCAGCGAGAATTTGTTGAGCATTGCCAGTGAGGTCACCAACGGTGGGATCAATTTGAGCAATCGCAAGTTTCATTGGACGATGAGTGGTAAGTGACTGGTAGAGACGTTACGTGTAACGTCTCTCGAAGAGATTTCTAGATATTTTTAGATGATGGAGATTTAAACAAATACCATGGGCTTATCCTTCAGCGGCTCAAATGCGTCTGCATCAAAGCGATAGAGGCTGGCCGGTCGCCCTGCTCCTCGGGAGGTTTTAATACCCGTATCCGTTAAGAATCCAAGCTTAAGCAGCCGTGTGCGAAAGTTAGAATAATCAGAAAAATCGTCACCTAAAATAGTGGTATAAACCTGGTAAAGATCGCTCAGGGTAAACATTTCTGGCAGCACATCAAAGGCAACGGGACTATACTTAACCTTGTTGCGTAGCCGCATGGTGCCATAGGTGAGAATCTCTTGGTGGTCAAAGGCCAGCTCGGGTAGTTGGGTTAGGGGATACCAGGCAATGCCGCTGACGCCATCGGCGATTAACTCTGCTTCTGCAAAGCGTACCAGGGCAAAATAGCTAACCGAGAGATAACGAATATTGTAGGCATTGGCCGCTTCACGGGGATCTCGCTTGGGGCCACCAAAGGAGTAAAGTTGTTCCACATAGAGATTGTTGACGCGGATTTTTTCAGAGAGGACTCGATAGGAGGCTTTTTCTAAAGATTCGCCCTGGCGGACAAGGGTGCCTGGGAGAGACCACTGCCCTAGAAACGGTTCTTCATGGCGCATGACCAGGAGCACGAGTAGTCGATGCTGTTCGGTATCTACTGAGAAGATGACATTATCAATACCAACTTTGAAATCGGCTAGGGGGTGGTCGGGGAGTTTGCCGGGCATGGGTACAGATTGTTTTGTTGGATGTAGGCTTGCACCACGGCGGGGATTTCGTCGGGGCGTTCGGGACAGCCTTGGCGGAGAGTGCTAGAGGAAATGTGATGTTGGGTCAGGGGGGTTGCGATCGCAACCTGGGCTCCGTGGGCTCTCAGCTCCGCTAAATCCTCTTCATATAGTCCATAGCCCGGTCGTGGAAAGACCAAAATGTTAGCCCACCGAATCACATCTGCCGACCGATGCCAGCCGGGCAGCTGTTTAACCAAATCAGCCCCGATGACAAACGTGAACTCAGCACTGGGCCACAGTCGGCGGGCCCGCTCTAAGGTAACAGCCGTATAAGGGTGGCTCAGCTCCGGATGCAGCTTCACCGTACCAGGGGTGTCTAAATCAGCGATGGCCAATCCCAGCATGTCCATACGCATACCAATGGGCGACTGGCCCACTTTCCACGGGTTGTCCGATGCCCACACAGCAACATAATCAAACTGATAGCCCAAGGTGGTCACGATGCTGCGATGGCCATTGTGGGGCGGATCGGCACTGGTGCCAAAAAGGGCCACACGGGTTTTAACGACGGGGGGAATAGTCACGGGCAGTTGAAGCTCATACATGTCTCCCACGCGAGTGTTTGGTAAATTACTCATGCTACAAGCGCCTCAACTAACACTAACGAGTTGACTACGGCGTGTGCAATCGGTCAGTTCCTGCAGTGCTACAGAAATCTGTGCCTGAGGAACCGTAGGATTGCCCACATCCCTGACATCGGCAGACAGGTGCGCTACTGACTGGGTCGTCCGCTCCCGAATGGTCTCCAGCGTTTCCATGGGGCCTATCCGTTTCCCTTTGAGCATCACAGGTATTAACAGCGCCTCCGCATCCGTGGGCGCATCTTCCATGGCCAGCCCCAATCGATCGCCAGCCGCCGTCCGAAAAATCTGTTTGCGTCCTGGATAGGTCAGCTTACCGCTGGCTTCCTTCATAACCGGAATGCCATCAATGTCCACCAGCTTATACACACCATTGACTGGGGTACCGGTGACCAGCTTGGTCCCTAACCCATAGCCGTCAATGCAGGCCTTGGCCTGTTTTAATCGTTGAATCTCACGCTCATCGAGATCGCCGCTGGCAAAAATAGGCACCCCCGGCAGCTCTTGACGCACCTGCTGAGACAGCGACACCAGATCCCCCGAGTCCAGCCGGACACCGGCCAAGTTTTTAGGTGGCGTTTGCCCCAGCGCCTTGGCTGCTGCCACCGTGTCGTAGGTGTCAATTAATAGGGGTGCCCCAGGAAAGTAGCGATGAAATGCCTCAAATGAGTCCGTCTCGCTGCCTTCTAGGGCAGAAATTGCCATTACCAAGGCATGGGCCATGGTCCCCACCGGTTTGCGACCTAGTTTGAGGGCGGCCAAAACATTGGAAGTGGCATCTATACCCCCGGCCAATGCAGCCCGCGCGGCCCACAGTGCGGCCTGGGGGCTAAAGGCTCGCCGCGTGCCAAATTCTAGCAGCGTGGCATCTGGCCCCGCCACATCCCGTAACCGCGCCGCTCGCGTGGCAATTAGAGTTTGATAGTTAATGGCATTCAGCAAATAGGTTTCCACAATCTGCGCCTGCCACAGGGGGGCTTCCACCCGCAAAATTGGCTCATTGGCAAAGATTGCGGTCCCTTCAGGTACGGCCCAAACATCACCAGAAAACTGACCGGTTTCCTACAAAGTCCAAAACTCAGCCGTTGCCCCAGTGAAGATACCCGTTGCTTTCAACGCCGTCAGCTGCTCAGGGGTGAATCGAAAATTTTCTAGATAGTCCAGGGCAGAGGCCAGCCCCGCTGCGATCCCATAGCCAAACCCTGGGGGAAGACGGCGCACAAATAGCTCAAAACTAGCTCGCCGCTGGTCCAGCCCTTCACCCACATAACAGGCTGCCATGGTTAGCTGATACAAATCCGTCAGCAGACCATAATCATCGGACTGCATAAGTAATGATGCATCGTTTATCATTGGAAGCTTTAGTTTGCGGTTATGGTTATTTTAACCATAATATTTAGGTGCGTTTTGACTGATTTATAAAAATATAGCTAAGCTTTATGGGCATAACGATTGGTTATGGATGAGCTGTCTGGATAGGTTGGCCCTTAAGTAGGTGCTATCTGTGTAAAATATGTGTCTGTTGTTGGGAGAGGTGCGATCGCACCTCGTACTTACATTTATTGTGGTGTCTATATATATAATTAATTCACTAAGGTCAAAATCAGGCCCAGACCCCACATTTCGTTTCCCTAGCTGGCAATTAGAAAGATATCCTTAAGACAGATTATTTAACCTACATTCCTTACACTCCATGGCTCCGTCTTCGCCCATAGTTGAACCCACGTGGAAAACGGTCATCCGACTCATACGTTGGGATAAACCTACGGGCCGTTTGATCCTGATGGTGCCAGCTCTGTGGTCGCTGTTTCTAGCAGCTGAGGGCAAACCCGATGCCCTGCTGCTTGCGGTGATTATTTGTGGCAGTCTGGCGACTAGCGCTGGTGGCTGTGTGGTGAATGATCTGTGGGACCGCAACATTGACCCCAAGGTGGAACGGACCCGGAGTCGACCGCTGGCGTCCAGAGCGTTGACGGTGAGGACCGGCATTGTGATTGCCGTGGTAGCTTTTCTCTGTGCCATTGGGTTTGCCCTATATCTCAACCCGTTGAGTATTTTGCTCTGTGTGCTAGCGTCTCCGGTGATTGTGTTTTACCCCTTGGCCAAACGGGTGTTTCCGGTACCTCAGTTGGTATTGGCCATTGCCTGGGGGTTTTCCTTATAAATTAAAAGTAGTGACGTGTCAGGACGGATGGAGGAGGGTGAATGGTTACTGAGAGTTCCTACGGTGCTCTGGACCAAGTGGTTTGATACGGTCTATGCGAATCCT
>CALBPH010000240.1 GCA_937899365.1 uncultured Leptolyngbya sp. | reverse complement strand
GCCCAGTTAATGACAGCCGGTAGGGGCATTGCATGCAATGCCCCTACCGGCTGTCTTGGTGTGTTATTTGGATGCAAACACCAAACTAAACCTCAAGAGCGACTTTCACCTGCTGATGCAGTCATTATTTTAGAACGTTTGCCTGAGCGAATTCAGGATGCTCTGGTCGCTCGTGCTAAAGATTTTTCTGTAAAACTGTAGATGTGATATCACTGGCTTATTCATCCTCACCAAAATCGATCGCTTCAATCATGTCTGGCGAGGGCTGCCAGCGATATTTACTCAGATTAATCTTATTGCCCTCAAATTCAATTCCTTCATCCTCTAACAGCACCCGCTGTAGGTCATCTGACCCATCACGAAAAGCAGAGGTAGAGATTTCTCCTTTGGCATTGATCACCCGCTGCCACGGGATTTCATCCTCCGGTGCTACTTTATAAAGCGCATAGCCCACCACCCGAGGTTTGCCGATCAAACCGGCTAGCTCAGCCACTTGGCCATAGGTGGCTACCTTGCCAGCAGGAATTTTACGAACAACGGCATAAATGAGGTCATAGCTATTAGGCATAATCACCTCCGCTTTGGCCATCATCGGCACCGGAAGTGGTGTCAAAACAATGGGGACAGGCTAACAAAACCAGCGAACGAGCAGCAACGGGGACTTTTTGACCATGGTCATAGACCGGACCGTCTTCTATAAACCCGGTAGGATATTTGGTGTCGAGAATCACACGCCAGTCTTTGCGCTCCACCGAGGGGGGAATGGCAAACTCCTGGAGCTCAGGGTAGGCATTGAAGAGTAATAAAAAGCTATCGTCAATGATACGCTGCCCTTGTTCATCGGTGGTCAACAGCTCTTCTCCATTGAGAAAAATACTGATGGCCTTAGAGCTGCCGTCGTGCCATTCTTCGTCATTGACGATGGTGCCATCAGGATTAAACCAGGCAATGTCGATTACACCAGAGCCATGAATCTCTCGCCCTAGAAACCACCGACGACGGCAAAGAATGGGATGTTGTTTACGAAATTCGATCAGCTGCTGGGTAAAGGTGAGTAGCTCTTTGTTGCGGTAGCGTAAATTCCAGTCAAACCAGGACAGTTCGTTGTCCTGGCAGTAGGTATTGTTGTTGCCATGCTGGGTGCGACCCATTTCGTCACCGCCTAGCATCATGGGAACACCCTGGGAGAGAAATAGGGTGGCGAGAAAATTGCGCTGCTGTTGCGATCGCAACCCCAACACCTCCTCATGATCAGTTTCCCCTTCTGCGCCACAGTTCCAAGACCGGTTATAGCTCTCGCCATCCCGGTTACCCTCACCGTTAGCCTCGTTGTGCTTCTCGTTGTAGCTCACCAGGTCCCGCAGGGTAAACCCATCGTGGGCCGTAATAAAGTTCACGCTAGCGTGGGGCAGCTTGCCATTGGCCTGGTAAAGGTCAGAGCTACCCGTAAACCGAAAGGCAAATTCCCCCAAGCGACAGTGCTGATCGCGCCAAAAATCTCGCATGGTGTCGCGATACTTACCATTCCACTCAGACCACAGTAGCGGGAAGTTACCCACCTGGTAGCCCCCTTCCCCCAGGTCCCACGGCTCTGCAATCAGCTTGGTGGTCGAGAGTACCGGGTCTTGGTGAATGATGTTAAAAAACGCAGACAGACTGTCTACTTCGTATAGTTCACGGGCCAGGGCCGAGGCCAGGTCAAACCGAAATCCATCCACATGCATCTCCTGTACCCAGTAGCGCAGGCTGTCCATAATCAGCTTGAGTACCTGGGGATGACGCACATTGAGCGAGTTGCCACAGCCGGTAAAGTCCATGTAGTAACGCGGATTGCGTTCCACCAGCCGATAGTAGGCTTCGTTATCAATGCCCCGTAACGATAGGGTAGGACCAAAGTGATTGCCCTCGCCCGTGTGGTTATACACCACATCGAGGATGACCTCGATGTCGGCCTCGTGTAGGGCCTTGACCATGGCCTTAAATTCATTCACCTGTTCCCCGGCATCACCGGCAGCGCTGTAGCCGGCAAAGGGGGCAAAGTAGTTAAGCGAGTCGTATCCCCGAGTAGGGACCCTGGAGCTCGAGGGGGAGTTCGGGATGTTTGCGAGTAAATCCCTTGACCTGCACCTCGTAGATAATCGTTTCATGCCAGGGGGTTTCGGGATGGCGATCGTGACCCCAGTCAAACTTTTTATCCACCACGATGCCCTTGGGGACAAAGCTCTCATCATCGAGAGTGGACTTTTCTAAGTCGCGATCGCTATCGGCAAAGCGGTCCATGGGAAAGCCAAAAATGGCGGGACTAAATTTCATGTCACCGCTAATGGCCAGGGCATAGGGGTCTAGCAATAGCTTATCGGCATTAAATCGCTTACCTGATTTGGGCTTGTAAGGACCATGGACGCGATACCCGTAGTGCTGTCCCGGTCCTACATCTGGCAGATACCCATGCCATACATGGTTGGTCATCTCGGGTAGCGCGACTTTGTGTTCGTTACCCTGCGGATCAAACAAACACAGCTCCACGGCTGTGGCATTTTCTGAAAAAATCGCAAAATTTGTCCCCTGACCGTCCCAGGTGGCTCCCAACGGGTGGGAACGACCGGGCCATACTGCTACTGACATGGTGGATTGAGCCAAAACTGTCCTATGGGCAAAACTGTCTTACATAGTAAGCTACCTATTTTTTTCGCTCTTACCTTAAAACCATAAGCCGAGGAATAGGAGCATCGTCATTACTAGGCTCCATACCCATTTCAGGTTAATTTTGCGAAGAAGGAATGAAGCCCCAAAACGCAGTGACAAGCTTGTGTAAGCTTTCAGGTCTTTTAACGTTTACACAAGCAATAACAATGTTCTCTTAATCTATCGTTTAACTTAATTAACCTCTGCCGGTTAGATTCTCAGGTGGGGAACCCGGTAAGCGGCTAGAGAGCCATTAGAGAGTGGTCCTGCGTTATCCGCAGTTTTCCAAATCTAGAGGTCGAGCATCACCAAGAGTCGCAGTTGTGAGACTAACGTTGGTCTCGGGGAGGATACATCGCCCTCGGCAGCGGTGACGGTATGCGTAGCGGCAGCGTAAGTCTGGCCAGTGACATTAGGGGAAGCAATACCGTTGCTAGTCTGCCCGTGACTAACTTTCTCAGGTTATTTGAGGAAATTGCCGCCCTTGGGCTGAAGGACATTTGAGAAAGCGCTGCAGCTCTCGTTGACTCGCTCAATGGGGGCTGCTGCACCAACAGGGGACGGTATCGATTGTTTTGCCCAAGTTTGCTGGATTTTACATAGGTGATGCCTCCTTTTCGCATTTGGGGGTAGCCTATCACCAAGCATTAGCTAGCGACTCCTGAACCGGGTATGGGTCCGGTGGGGATGGGGTGCTCGTCGGCTTAAGCATCAGGTTTGGCGGCGGTGTAGACTAACACCTCACACTCCGGCAAAACCACGACAAAAGGACAGGAAAGCTACCAGGTCTCTCTGCCTTTTTGTGACAAAAATCACATGGGGCCCTAGGATTGATCACCCAACTTTTCAGGGAAACCAGGCGACAATAGGTGAATTCATTTACATAAGAGTTGTGAAAATCGCTAAATCAATGCCCAAAACCTGTACGAAACCGTTGAAACAACAGCCGTTTCAAACTTATCGCGATCCGGAGACGGGACGTTGGTATGTGGTACGGACACCGACACCGATTAAAAAGTTGCGGTCAAAGTCGGTACAGCCCCAAGATAAGAAACTTGGATAAGCTGGGAAGCGCATCGGGAAGAATACTCGATTATCCGGCATCACTGGGATGGTTGGGATGAGACAATAACGGGGCAAATTGCGTTGCCAGCTATGCGTCAACCCTATCCCCCCATCGAGCCCTATCGCCAAGGTCAGCTGTCGGTCTCTTCCATTCACACACTGCATTTTGAAGAGGTGGGCAATCCCCAGGGAAAACCTGTGGTGTTTTTGCACGGTGGCCCTGGCGGCGGGACCGTGCCTTTCTATCGACAGTTTTTTGATCCCGAGCGCTGGCGGGTTGTTTTGTTTGACCAGCGGGGCTGCGGTCGGAGTCAGCCCCATGCTGAACTGGCTGAAAATACCACCTGGGATTTGGTGGATGATATTGAGCGGTTGCGATCGCACCTGGCCATTGAGCAATGGACCGTGTTTGGGGGGAGTTGGGGCAGCACCCTGGCCCTGGCCTATGCCCAGCGCTATCCACAGCGATGTACGGGACTGATTTTGCGAGGCATCTTTATGCTGCGCCCCAAAGAGATTCGCTGGTTTTATCAGGACGGGGCCAGCTATATTTTCCCCGATGCTTGGGAGCAATACTTAGCCCCGATTCCTGAAGCGGAGCGTCACGATTTGGTGACGGCTTACTATCGACGTCTAACCAGCCCTGATGCGACAATCCGTCAGCAGGCGGCTCGAGCCTGGGCTATTTGGGAAGCTAGCACCAGTTACCTAATTCAAAATCCCCAAACTATCGAGCGCTTTAGCAACGATGAATTTGCCGATGCCTTTGCCCGCATCGAGTGCCACTACTTTACCCATGGTGGCTTTTTTGATCCGCCGGATCAGCTGCTGCAAAATGTGGCCACCATCCGTCATATTCCAGCGGTGATTGTCCAGGGGCGCTACGACGTGGTGTGCCCCATGGCGTCTGCCTGGGAGCTCCATCGAGCCTGGCCCGAGGCCGAGCTGGTGATTGTGGCCAATGCGGGCCATTCGGCCACGGAACCCGGTATTCTCAGTGCCCTGATCGAGGCAACCGATCGGTTTGCAAATCGGTAGGGCGTGTTTCCATAGTGTTGATGCTCAACTCAACGAATACATCCTGTCCATGCCTGTAAAACCCACATTAGAGATGTTTAGGCGTCTAGACAAATTAGCTAAACAAGCTAGCCCAACAAAATAACAGTTACCGACACCAGGACAATCACAAAGACCAAGCTGAGAATTCGCCTTAGGGCCATGGTGCGTCGGTAATGCCCCAGGGATGGCAGCAATAACGGTAGGGACGGTCCGGTCCGTGATGAACTCACGCCCGTATCATCTGTCGATCCATCCGGTAGGTTAATGGTCTGATTAGCCCAGGCATCTCCCCCATACAGGTAAGGTTTTAGAAGAGAGTCGAGTTCTCGCTCTTGCCATCCGGCAGACTCTAACAGCTGTCTGGCTCGATAAATTGTAGTGGGGGTAACCGTTGCTGCCTCGATGATATCACCGTCTACTTTTTGGCAATTTACGGTCTTTAACTGGCAAAATACAGCACCTGGCAGAGGAAATACTAAGATTCCATTGATTTCCTCAGGCAGCCAGCCCTCAGTCACCAGTAACTCTGCAACATCTAATTCTGTTTTGAGCGAAAGAACGGCCACAGACCAGCTATATAAGTATTCCTACCGACGCTAACATAGCCCTCTCAGCCACTTCTATGATTGTCCAGTGCAATTACATAGGTTTCATCCTTCGATGAAATGGTAATGATCCAGCTTCATCCCCATTTCATCGGTGACGGCGCTCGGAACCTATGGCGATGACAGTTGGTCGAGACGCTTGGGTCAATGCCCATGGCTAAAATTATCTTAGAAAATAATTTTAGGGTTGGTAATTCTCTTGGGAAACAAGCAAAATTGGTGTGAAGCATTAGTCAATCGCCATGAATCAAAGTGCTTGGTTCGGTAACAGTAAATACTGATCAAAATATTAATTTAGTGACCGAGCTTCCGTTATCACGCTGATTCTGTTTCCAGTTGGGATAGTTAGGCTGCTGATAGCGGGCTCGGTAATAACGACAGGATACATATATTTATGGATAAGCAGAGTTGGTACGTACGGCAGAAAGCACGCTTGGCCTATCGACGTGGCTGTACATTGGCACGTCAGGGAAACCATCAAAGTGCGATCGCAACCCTATCTAAAGCATTAACTGCTCATCCCAAAATCGCAGACGTTTATATTGCCCGTGGACTTAGCCATCTTGCATTAGAACAGTTCGACCGGGCTCGTCAAGACTTTAGTGACGCCATTAACTGTGCTGATAATCCCGCCATGGCCTATTTCCACCGTGGTCAACTTTCCCACAAGCAGGGTCAGGTTACTGATGCCCTCAACGATTGGGAACAAGCAATTGCCGCCAACCCGAACTGTGCCGATGCCCATTATCAGCTGGGGGTTCATCAAAGTCAGGCTGAGGATTTTTCCACGGCCCTAATAAGTTTTAACCGGGTTCTAGAGATCAGTCCTAACCGGGCTAGCGCTTACCTAAAGCGAGGCAACACACAGCAGCAGTTGGGCAACCTAACAGAAGCTATGGCTGATTGGCAGCTAGCGATGCTCAACGATCCATCCCTGACTAATCTAGTGCCGTCCCTAGCCCAACCAGATCGGTCAGCACCGATTCAAATCCTCCTCCAAGAAGCGTTTCACCCCGTTGAAGTGAGCGTTAAGCAACGGGGTAAAACCCTAGAAATCTCCCTCAAACGTCAGGTGGGTGAGGGAGTCAGTTATTTCACCCTACCCGATCGCATTCGTCACCTACTGTTGCCATTAGAGCTATCGGAAATCACGCGGTTCACGCTAATTGGCCACGTGGGTAATGTCCGCGGACCCGAGTGGGAAAAAAGCTACGACATTTACAAAGATCAGCCCTGTCCCCCCAGTCACTGGCCTACGGCCCTGGCCGCCCTCGTCACATTTCCACCGGTCGGTGTAACGGCGCTACTCTACGCCAGTCAGGTACAGCGGTTTTATCGTCGCGGGCAATATCCCGACGCACTGCGAGCGTCCAAGGCTGTCAGACACCTGGCCCTGGTGGGAACTGGCGCTATGTGTTTACTGGCCGTGCTGCCCTTAGGATATACAGCCGTCAAATCAATTCAGGCTGAACCCGCTCCCCCCGAGAGAACGGCACGGGCAATTGACCACCATTTCATTCACATTGAATAACGCAAGCCATGCTTTAGCAACAGCTTTACTCACCGTTGCTAATCTAGGAAACACCCCGCTCGCCTAGAAAAGGCATACACCAACATCTTGCAGACATAGCCAATGCCCTAGGAACCAACAACGTCCTGCTGTCATAATGTCATTACAGACCAATCGCTCTAAACAGAGCGATTGGTCTGTAGTTATTGCTGATTTAAGGGATGCACCCATCCACTTAGAAAAGCCATGGCCATTGCATCTATCAAGGTGTGCAAAGCGATAGTTCAAGAATGAAGCCCCAGTTAACCCCCGACATATTTGAAGACGCAGTACAGGAACTGATTCAACGGGAGCAGTTCTTTGAAAAAATTGTTACTTCCTATAATTTGCCACCATTTTGGCAAAGAGAACCAGGATTTGCCACCCTCATCCACATTATCCTGGAACAGCAAGTATCCCTAGCCTCAGCCAAAGCAGCCTACACGCGTTTACAAGCTAACTGCAATCCTTTGACACCTGAGACATTTCTTCAGCTGTCCGACATCGAACTCAAACAGATTGGATTTAGTCGCCAAAAAACCAACTACGGTCGAGCACTGGCTAACGCACTTTTAGACAACGTGCTTGATTTAAATAGGTTAGAATTCCTCAGCGATGACAATGTACGAGAACAACT
>CALBPH010000239.1 GCA_937899365.1 uncultured Leptolyngbya sp. | reverse complement strand
ACATCAAGCCGCGATCGGCGGATGTTGAACGATCGGCCATAAGGGCTGCCACCATGGGAATCAGCATGCCACCCCCCATCCCTTGCACCGCCGCCGCCAAGAGCACCGCAGATTCGCTGTGAGCTAACCACAGGGCAATCATGGAAACCGTATAAAACATCAACCCCAGAGTAATAAACGGTCCACGACCGTAACGATCAGAGGCTCGCCCTACCAAGAGACGAATACCAAAGCTTGCCAGGGCAGACGCCGTATAAATTAGACCAATATTAAGTGCAAAGTTTGATTCTCGAGCATAGAGCGGGACAAATGTTGCCAACCCGCCAAACGCCAGCCCAACTAACAACAGCATTACGGCCGGTATCCGTACCGCTGGCATCCATAACAGTGACCAAAAAGCCGCCTTGCGACGTACGTTGACCACCTCACGCTTGGGTTCCGTAATCGTAATGGCACAGCCCACCCCAATCATCCCCAGCATTGCCATCAAGACAAAGACATGGGTAAAGCCTGAGCCCGCTTGCAAATATCCCCCCAGAGCAGGGCCGATCGCCATGCCAATGGGGTTCACTAAACTCATATATCCAATCAGCTCACCCCGCTGGTTAGGTGGGGCCAAGTCAGCGACCAGAGCGCTGTAGGCTGTCACAAAAGAGGCAATGCTCAGACCATGAAATGCCCTAAATACCATCATCAAGACGATGGGCGACTGTATTAGCCAACGATGACCCACTAAGGATATTTCGCAGGTGATCGAAGGCTTCAACGGCACTAACCAATACAGTAAGGGTGCGATCGCAAGCGCCAAAAGACCAATAATCAAAACGGGCTTCCGACCCTGCTCATCAGTCATCCGAGCCATCAAAGGCCGCATTGTCAAAAGACCAATAGCAAAACTTGCCATCACCAAACCAATCTGCTGACCATTGGCTCCAAACTGCTCAATATATAAAGGCAGCGCAGGCAACAGTCCCGCTAACCCTGCCCAAAAACACAAACCAGCCACAAACATTGCCACTAAGTTCCGCCGTAAAGACGGCTCTAGCGTGACGAATATACTCAAAACAGTTTCTCCATAAGACAAAAATGCACCCAGCTGCAATCAAGATTCCAACCAACACAACCGGTTGTAACCTACGGCATCCAACACCAAGAGCTCGGATTGTAGTTAAGAAACATGGTCACACCAACGTTGCGACAGACCAATGTCAATAATTGTAACGAATTCCACTAACGGATCGGCGATCTTCGATCCATCTCATCGCTATCGCTATTGCCTCACTCGGTCTTGGTCTAGCCCTAGCCTTAACAACCACAAAGTAACCTTCATTATGCTCAATCCCAGTCAAGCCAATGCTGAACGAGACGACCCAACCATCCGTGCTTGCTCGCAGTTTGCCCAACGTTGGGGTTACCACCAATTAAATATCGTCAATCTTTTTGCCTCTCGCACCCCCCACCCATCAAACCTCCAACAGACATCCGAACCCATCGGTCCAGATAACGATCACTATCTGCTCCAAGCCACCGAATCAGCCAACAAAGTTATTTTGGCTTGGGGGAACTGGGGCACGCTCTTCAAGCGTGATCAGACTATCGTCAAGCTGCTACATCCCCATCAACACAAACTCCACTGCCTCATGCGCAATAATTCCGGCCAACCCCGTCACCCTCTATATATCAAGCGCACCACCCAACCAAAACCGTGGCCCTAGAACCTGCCCTTTATAGTGTTTTTTCATATACCCACATATCCGCCTCACCTCCCTCCCAATCAACGTCAAAAATAACCATAATCACTCACTGTCTACTCAAAATTAGCCTCCGACAAACCCATTCAGCCCTGATCCATAAAATGTCTATGACACCCTGCAAAGCGTCTACAAAGACAAACCCATTTCCGGAAATTTGATGTTTAAATAGAAGTAACCAGTAAGCCAAGAGATGCCCAAAGCATCCATACAGTAGGCAGTTATTTCGGAGAAATCACCATGAAAACATCAGCTTGGCTTTACATCACCCTCCTATCAGCAGCCTTAGCTCTTCCAGCCATTTCTAAAACAGCACAGTTACAAAGTCACGACTCATCGCAAGTGGCTTCGAACTATTACGGATACTGTGATCCGATTAACGATCCTTCAAGCTGTAGATCGTCCTAACAATTGTTGCAATTAGTCAGAATTATTCAACACAGTCGTTCCTTTGGGCGTTAAGGCTCCTCGAGCTGATGATATCTGCAGGATGCTGACTTTAGGCGTTCTTAACGGATCGGTGCGTTCCCTACATCAGCAACCGCCTACTTTATATCGACATAATCCTGACAGAAATGATTAACCTCATTAATTTCAGTCAGGATTTCCTGTTGCGCTTCGCTGATATCACTCGAAGTTTTTCCCTCAGTATGGTGGGTAGCTAGAAATGTAACAGCTGCATCACAACCACTTGAAATCAACATCCGTAAAATTTCTCTATTTTGATTTTGCTGAGTGAGCGCCACTCCAGACAAATCCCAAAGCTCCCAAAGCAAAACATCCTCATCCAAGCTAGAGGAGGCTAAACGATCACCCGAACCAGGGCCAAATTCCACACTAGAGACAGCTCGACTATGGCGTTCTAATTCAGAAATTAAATCCCCCTGGGATGTCCAGACTCTAACCGTTCCATCCCTGCTGGAGGAGGCTAAAAATAAGCCATCTTCACTAAAGGCTACATTAGTAACCGGATCACTATGGGCATCAAGGGTTTGCAATAATTTTCCCGAAGCATCCCAAAGATTAATTTTTCCGTCTACACCACCTGAAGCAATCATCTGAGGATGCTGTTGCTGCATTGCTATCGTTAAAACACTTCCCTCATGGGCCAGCTCAGTCTCAATCTTAAGTTTCGGTTTGAAACTATCGCGCCTAGCTCCAGAAACACTCCAAATTAAGAGCCCCCTCTCACCCACATCACTGTCAGCTTTAGTAGCTGTCACAAGCAACTGGCTATCTCGACTAAATGCAACCGCTGTAACCTCATTCAAATGTTTCAATGTGTCGTAAAGGTCTAAACTTCCGTTTTTAACTGTCCACAACTTCAGAGTCCTATCACCGCCACCAGACGCCAGCCATCGACCATTGGGACTAAACTTCAAATCTATGACGCCCTGACCATCTAGATGAGCCGCCAGAGTTTGAATAGGCTCAGCAGTATTAACTTCGGGCTCCCAAACTTTAATTTGCCCTTCAGAACCGCCAGCGGCTAACAGACGATTATCAGGACTGTAATCCACTGTCTTTACATCATTGGCCTTATACTCTCTTTTCTGGATATCACTGGCTTTATCAAAAGCAATGTGAGAGCGTAATGTTCCGTCAGGACGCCAGAGTCTAACATTGTGAACACCACCAGAGGCAATCACCCTGCCATCTGGGCGAAATGTAACATCAAAAACATGACTGTTATGGGGAAAAGGATGAATCGGACTATCAATATTCCACAACCGAATCTGACCATCATCACTGGCAGACACTAAAACCGATTCATAGCCAAGAGTTGGTTTAGGAGAAAATTCAAGACTAGAGATCTCATCCTCATGCCCCTCAAAGGCTTCAATCTGAACACCCTTATCCCTAAGCCAAAGACGTACAATGCCATCAGCACCACCCGTCGCTAGAACATCGTCCCGAGGGCCAAAGCTGACTCGGTAGACTGGTCCTTGATGGCCTCGTAGGGTATGCACCAACTCATTGCCACGATCTCGTCTTGGCTCCCAGAGTTTTATGGTCCCATCTTCACTGGCCGATGCCAGGGTAGCCCCATCAGAACTAAAGGCAAGCTGATATACTCCACCGTCGTGATCCGACAGCAAGCGACCTGTCTTGTTTTTCAGATTTTTTAAATCTTGAATCTGAATCAACCCTTTAGCTCCAGAAAAAGCTAGCAAAGAGCTATCGGGGCTAAATCGCATTGTAAAAATACTATCTCCCTTAAAGACAGACACAAAATTTGCAGGAGCAGTGCCTTGATATTGGTAGGTTTGAAGCAACTTTCCTTTGATCGTCCACAAATACACTTGACCGTCAAACGTTGCGGCGGCCAAAAAGCGACCATTAGGACTAAATGCCACCGTTGAAAATGGCTTATCACCCTCATACTCCAGCTCAATTAACTCGCTAAAACTATCTTCTCGAGTCCATAAAAAGACTTGCCCATCTAACCCAGTTGACGCCAGATATTGACTCCCTGGACTAAATACAACTCGATTAATCGACCCCTGATGCTGCTGAGACAGTGTCTTCTTTATCAGACCGGAACAATGCCACAGTTTTATAACCCCATCTCTATCTCCTGTAGCAACTGTTTGACCGTCAGAACTATATGCAGCAGTTACGACTGGCTTCTTATGGGAAACAGTAGGGGCGATATTAGTATCTGACTTACATTGGTGAGCAGTTACATCCTCATTTGCACTACTTAGCTGAGTCGGTCGATCTAATGGCCAAAACCGAACGTAATTATCCGCACCCACTGACACCATATGTTGTCCATCAGGACTGAAAACAACAGAAAACGTTTTCCCATTATGTCCTTCAAGACGATTAATCTCTCGGAGATTAAGTGTCGTTCGATGTAGAGCTGTTGTTGCTTTAGCACGTAATCCAGGTCGCAAAGACTTAACAAACACATCTGTATTCTTAACCCGTTTAGATGCTTTCAAACCAGTCATCAACGCATCTAATCCTTGTAAATCATCTAAGGATCTCACTAAGGCTCGAATCTCACCCAGCGTTTTACCAACTAGCAGGCCTGCCAGACCCAGAGAAATTGCTAACACAAGAGATAGAGCCAATCCCTGACGATGTCGTTGTGAATCTAGGTAGCGTTGACTCGCTCTGATATATTCTTTCTGACGAGAGAGAAGCGGTTCAATCTCACGGTTATCATTATTCTGTGTAATTTGACGCTGCTTATGCCAAGATTGAATTTCCTTATACTCATCACGAGACATTAGAAATCCATCCGCACGCTCACGCTCGGACCAATCATAAGCCTTAATTAGTAACCGTCTATATATTTTCAGATCATCTAAATTCTCCTTTAAAGCGTCCAACAGCTGTCTTAAAGACTGAGAAAACGATTGATTATCACGAATAAAAGAGACATATTGCACGGATGCAAGTCCCATTGCTCGAAAAATATCGCGATTATATTCACTATGGCTAACAACCGGAATAATTCGTTTTTTATACTTCTTAGCTTTTTCGAATTCCCACTGACAGTTTTTAGAACGAAGTGATTCGGGACAAATGACAAAAATTATGGTGTGGGCGTAACGTATACCCTCTTCAGCTTCATCTCGCCAGTTAGCTGCCACCGGAATTCTGTCCCGATCAATCCAAACCTTCCAACGTTCGTTCTTTAGCGCTTGACTAAGCTTTTCAACAAAATGTTTATTACTACGGGAGTAAGAAACAAAAATATCTGGTGGGCTTTTACCAAAATATTCAGACGTTTCATGGACCTTATTAACAGTCTCCAAAAATATTTTCTGAACACTGGTAAATTGAAACTGGTTACCCAACCTATGAGTTTCAATCCAGCGCTTTTGTTTTTTGACTGCTTTAAGGTCCTCCGGCGTTAACAAGTACTGCTGCGGACGCCCCTGATTATCCCACTCAGTTGCTCTTGCTAGCAGTCTTGTATAAGTTTGGAGATGAATAATATTGAGGGCAATCTGTTCAAATACCCTACCCACCAACGGAGAACTCAAATCTAGATAGTGTAAATCATCAAGAAAAGCAATTCTCTCATCGCACTCGTCAGGCAGCTCTTTACATAAAAGAATAATCAGTTTATTTAAACGCTGAGCTAACTTAAGCTGCTGTATAGGTTGAGCAGCAGCCAGAGCAGCCTTAGAAAGCACTAAAACAAATACGTCAGCCCCTAAAATACCAGCTTTTATTTCCTGTTCGTAATGAGTATCCCTATCCAGTTCGTGATTAAAATCAGGGATATCGTCAAAATCAATCCAAGGATCCAATCCTTGATCTCGAATAGACTTATCCAAACGTCTGACAAAGTCAGCATCTTGGGCAACATAGCTGACAAAGATGTCATTGTCTCGCGGCTTGATTACAGCAATACGTCGTAGACGATCTGCTGTAGGCCGTCGATAAGCAAGGCGTAACCTATATTGAGCCATTCTATTAGTCAGACTCATACGCACTCATTTGATGCCTTAAAGACGTCTTTCTAAAGATACATCAAGGGTTTTTGAAATATGCACACCAACCAAGATTTTTCCAAAAATTAGGATTAATCAGCATGTTTCCTGACTATCTTCTTAATGCGGAAGCAATTTATCTATGCATTTCTTAATAAAATTACCAGTAACGTGAATGAGAGACATATGGACACCTTCTTCTAAGGTGCATATTCAGCGTAATGAAGATATTGATATAAATAACATTGCTAGATTCACTCACTTCTTAGAGTGAATACTGAGTGATTGCATTTGTGGCCAGTCTATATATATTGAACAGACTATACGGATGCTAGCCACTGCTAGAAGTCAGGAGATGCACCAACTATTCAGAACACCATACATCAGCATCTTGTAAATAAGATCATTTCAACGAACAACGAAGCCAGAAGTGGAATTACCATTTTCAGAGGGCATCTCTCAATCAAATTGCTATCCCACTTTCCATTCTCAACGTGCTTAGTACTCTGGGTACTCTAGTTTTATGGATAATATGTCATTATGTTTGCCTAAGCGGTTTACCCCTAAAGCCAGCAGTCAGGTAGGAGAGATAAATGCACCAAGACTCTACCAATATTGCTTTCAAATACACGTTCTCTAACGGCCAAACCGCTTACGTTTTAGATGCTCCAGAGACATTCACGTACCAACAGTCATTAGATGCCTTAGGATTAACAGCGCCTGCACCTAGTATGGTTATCATTGGTGGCGCTAGCAAAATGAGTCCAGAAAGCAAAGCTCGAGTGGCTCAACTATTTACCCAGGTATTAGCTCCCATAGCTGAAACCTATGGCATAACAGTTTTTGATGGTGGAACAGAGGCTGGCGTCATTCAAATGATCGGCGAAGCTCGTCAGAAGATTGGTGGTACATTTCCCCTGGTTGGTATTGCTCCAAAAGTAAAAGTTCACTTACCGGGGTATATCTTGAACCCAAATACCGGTATTGAGTCTCATGACTTAACTAATTTAGAAAAGCATCATACGCACTTTGCTTTAATTCCAGGCGTTACCTGGGGTAGCGAATCACCTTGGTTAGCTCATTGTGCATCTATATTAGCTAGCCACTGTCCTTCAATAACCATATTGATTAACGGTGGAAAAATTTCGTTGAGCGACTTAGTACTTAATTTATCAGTTGGCAGACAGACAATTATTATTGCGGGCAGTGGCCGATTAGCAGATGAGATTGCAAACACTATAAACGGCACCAAATATTCTGACAAACCCATGATTCAAGAGCTAGCCAAATCTTATTATCCAGAGCAATTATCAAGTTTCGAATTGTGTAATTCGCTCGACATTCTAACTGGGACTCTGAACTCCCATTTCAATTCTTCAGTAGCCTCTTAATCAC
>CALBPH010000238.1 GCA_937899365.1 uncultured Leptolyngbya sp. | reverse complement strand
ACACCCGTGAAACTGCCATGGATGAGCGACTGATCAATCGCTTTGACTACGATGGTGACTACGGTACCGTCCTCAACCGATTCCTGAAGCAGGCAGCCATTGGCCACCCGCTGACGGTCCATGGCACCGGTGGTCAAACCCGTGCGTTTATCCACATCCAAGACACCGTACGCTGTGTTGAGCTAGCCATTAATAATCCCCCTGCCAAGGGAGACCGGGTAAAAATCCTCAACCAGATGACTGAAACCCATCGTGTCCGTGACCTAGCACGGATCGTCGCCGATGTTGCCGGTGCTGAAATTCAGTACATGGAAAACCCCCGGAACGAAGCCGCCGAAAACGAACTGGTGGTGGACAACCAGTGCTTCCTAGACATGGGTCTTCAGCCCACCCAGCTGGACAAGGGTCTAAATCTCGATGTAACAGAAATTGACAATAAGTACCTTGGCCGCTGTGATAAGTCCAAGATTGTCTGCACATCTAAGTGGACCAAGAAGACGGCGGCAGCGCCCACACCCATTCCGGCTAGCTAGCCCCTAGCCAGATATTGAGTTAAAAAGACCGTCAAAAGGCAGAAGATGGGGTACTCCATTTTCTGCCTTCATCGTTGAAAGCATTAAGCGACAAGGCCAATGGGACAAGCAAACATCCTAATGCACCAGGACGTTTGCGCTATTTTCAAGCTTTCCTCAAAAACGTTGCCAGGAAAACTTGAGCCCAAGCCAATTTCAAGGTTGAATAATTACAGCACAGTATTTTTTGATACATTCGCATTCAATCACAGCAAAACGTATGCGCATCGCTCTGTTTACTGAAACATTTCTCCCCAAGGTCGACGGTATTGTCACTCGCCTCAAGCACACTGTTGAGCAGTTGCAGGCATTGGGTGATGACGTATGCGTGTTTTGCCCGGAGGGTGGCCTCACAGAATATAAGGGAGCCAAAGTTGAAGGCGTTTCTGGCTTTCCCATGCCCCTCTATCCAGAGCTAAAGCTAGCCCTACCTCGGCCCTCCATTGGGGAAGCGCTCGAAGCGTTTAAGCCTGATTTGGTTCATGTTGTCAATCCAGCGGTCCTCGGATTAGCCGGTGTGTACTATGCCAAGGCGTTAGAGATTCCTTTGGTGGCGTCCTACCACACCCATTTACCCAAATATCTTGAGCACTATGGGTTTGGCATGTTTGAAGGCATGCTGTGGGAGCTGCTCAAGGCTGTCCACAACAATGCCCGCATTAATCTCTGTACCTCTACGGCCATGCAGCAGGAGCTGACTGAGCACGGCATTGAGCATGTAAAGGTGTGGCAGCGCGGTGTCGATACCGATTTATTTCGTCCCAGCTTGGCTAGCCGAGACATGCGGGGGCGTCTAAGCGAGGGCCATCCCGATGCGCCCCTACTGATATACGTGGGTCGTCTGTCTGCTGAAAAGGAAGTGGATCGGATTAAGCCGATTTTAGAAGCAATTCCCGATGCCCGACTGGCCCTGGTGGGGGATGGTCCCTATCGCGAAGAGCTAGAGGAGCATTTTGCCGGGACAAACACTAATTTTGTCGGTTATCTCGGGGGTGAAGAACTGGCCTCTGCCTATGCCTCTGGAGATGCGTTTGTTTTCCCATCGCGGACTGAGACGTTGGGCTTAGTGCTGCTGGAGGCGATGGCGGCAGGCTGTCCCACGGTGGCGGCTAATGCGGGGGGCATTCCCGATATTGTGACCGATGGCGTCAATGGATTCTTGTTTGACCCCCATGACGACGACGGGGCAATCAAAGCAACCCAGCGTTTGTTAGCGGCCCGAACTGAGATCGACCTGTTGCGCCGCAATGCTCGCATAGAGGCCGAGCGCTGGGGCTGGCGTGGGGCCACGCAACAGCTACAGAAATTTTACGCTGAGGTGCTGGCAGCTGAGATACCCATGGTGGCTAAGGGACGGTACACCATAAAGAGCTGCTGGGTTGCAATCAATCGGGCGGTCAGTCCGCTCTAGCGGTCTGGAATTACGCCTGGGGGCGCTGTAGCCTAGTAGAGGTCTAGGTAATCGGGGTTTAATCCCGCTGAGGCCGGATTGAGGGCGTGCAATGAACAATCTAACCCTGCTAAAAAGCAACATAGATGGGTGGAATAGCTATCGAGAACAGCATCCAGATGAGCCCTGTAACTTAGCTGGGCAAGACCTGAGCCAAGGGTACTTTTTTGCCGGTAATTTTAGGGGAGTTAACCTGCAAGGGGCCTAACTGAGGCGAGCGTGTTTAATCGGGGCCGATTTTACCGGGGCCGACCTGAAGGGAGCCGACCTGAGGGAAGCCTATTTAACCGATGCAATTTTAGCTGAAGCAAATCTAAGCTGCGCCGATTTTACCGGGGCACAGATGGATCGCGTGGATCTGCGGCAGGCCAACTTAGAGGGTACCCGGCTAAATGTGACCAATCCTGACGGTTCGTCCCACAGCACCCATCCCCCAGTCGCTACCATCAACCAGCCCCAGACCGCTCGCCCCTGGTCAAACCGTCTTCGTCAACGGCGAGCCCTATGGATTCCCGGTGTAGCGGCACTGGTGTGCGCCATGGCCTTGTTTATCCCCTCAGCGGCCATCAACCCGATAAATTCACTAGAGCCACTAACCCCTGAAAAAACCTCCC
>CALBPH010000237.1 GCA_937899365.1 uncultured Leptolyngbya sp. | reverse complement strand
GCAACACTTATGAAAGTTACACCCACGCCTGACTCCAGATGCAGACAAGCCGCCTGGTGCAGGGCATTGGCCAAGTTTGTCCGACTGACTAGTCGCCGATTTGCTCAGGGATTCTTGGACTGTCAAGATATGTAGTTGCTTTGATATTTGAATTTTGTAGCCATACACCATGTCCCTCTCCATCGCCCTCCTCACCTATTCCACCAAACCCCGTGGCAGCGTCATCCACACCCTAGAACTCGCCGCCGCCCTCGCCGATCTCGGCCATCACCCCTGCGTTTTTGCCCTCGATAAAGACACCCCGGGCTTCCCTCGCCCCACCCCATTCAACACCTGCCCGGTCCCTGCCGCCGCCTGCGACCAAGGCATCGATCAGCTAATCCAACAACGCATCCAAGAATTCGTCACTTTCTTCCAACACCATCCAGAGCAGTACGACATTTACCATGCCCAAGACTGCCTCAGCGCCAACGCCCTGGCTAGCCTCAAACATCAGGGTTACATTTCCCATTTTGTTCGCACTGTTCACCACATCGAAGACTTTAAAAGCCCCTACTTACAAGACTGTCAAGAGAAATCTATCCACCAGCCAGATCGCTGTCTTTGTGTCAGCGATGTTTGGCAACAGGCATTAGAAAAAAACTATGACATCCAGGCCCATCGAGTCATCAATGGTGTCAGCGGTCGATTCTCGGCTCAGCTTGATGGATCAGAAGCTGGTTTGGCCGAGGCCTACGGTATCCAAAATGGTCCAATCTATCTGACCGTCGGTGGTATTGAGCCGCGCAAAAATTCTATTAACCTGCTTAACGCGTTTTATCTAGTGAAGCAGCAACAGCCCCAGGCCCAATTGGTAATTGCGGGTGGAGCGACGCTGTTTGATTATCAAGCCTACCGACAGGAGTTTATGGCGCTGGTGGAAGCCTACGATCTGGCGGATAGTCTGGTGCTGCCTGGGGTCGTACCTGACGTAGATTTGCCCACCCTCTATCGTCGGGCGGATGTGTTTGTATTTCCTTCGGTGCAGGAGGGCTGGGGATTGGTGGTGCTAGAAGCGATCGCATCTGGTTTACCGGTGCTCACCTCAAACCAGGCACCGTTTACAGAGTTTTTGTCAGAACAGCAGGCAATGCTGATAGCCCCTGAACGTGTAGCTGAAATTGCCACCGCCATGCTCACTCTCCTCAATCCTGATGTTGCCCAGTCCCTGATTCAAAATAGTCGCCCGATCATTGACCAATACAGCTGGCAGCGCTCTGCCCAAATGCACCTAGCCCTTTATGCTGACCTCAGGCGATAGGAATGTTCGCTGCATCTGGGTTGTTGAGACAATCTTTCCATGTTTGATAGTGGTGCGACCAACGGGAGCCGTACCGATAGCTTCTGAGGCAGATGTGGCATCGACAATCACTAAGTCAGCTGCATTGCCAGGGGCAATTCCATAGTTCGTAACGCCAATGGCTTGGGCCGCTTGAGTTGTGGCCATCGCCAAACATTGAATGTGATTTTTAACAGTTCCTAGCTGCAGAGTTTGAGCCAGTAACGTGCAGATTTTCAACACATCGCCATCGCCAAAGGGA
The DNA here is from genome assembly GCA_937899365.1 of uncultured Leptolyngbya sp. Classification (GTDB taxonomy): domain Bacteria; phylum Cyanobacteriota; class Cyanobacteriia; order Phormidesmidales; family Phormidesmidaceae; genus Leptothoe. The sequence goes on along the minus strand of CALBPH010000237.1, from coordinate 1,057 downwards.
GTAAAGAGATTTTGCACGTTGTTAGTGGCAATTCCAGTGATGACGCCATGGTTCATCAGCTGGTGAATTGGGGCCACGCCTCGACGCACATTATGCGTATCCTTACGCGCCATCATATAAAGATCAGTGGCGGGCAGGGCCAACACTGAAATACCAGCATTACTGACCATGGCAGCTGTCTCTTTTAAGGTTTGGGGCGTTAGGCCTGCCAGCTTTGTCATGTGGCCTAAACACACACGTCCCTGCCAACCCCGCTTTAGGGTCTCCTCCACAACGATAGGCAACAGCAAGGGGGCATCATCGTCCAAAAAATCTAGATGAAAATCAACATCACAGTCAAATTCTTCAGCCAGATCAAAAATAATCTGAATATTGTCACTGGGGTTAGGATCAACGTAGGGGGCGGAACCGATGACATCACCCCCCATCGCCATTGCCCGTCGCAACAACGCTGTCGTACCAGGCTGATTGGTGATGCCTTCTTGGGCAAAAACCGCCAGCTGTAGCGTGAGCCCCCAGGCATAGTCTTGCTTGAGTGGCAGCAGCGCCTCCATTGCAGTTAGCTTTAGCATCAAATCAACTTCTACATGGCTACGCATTAATGTCGTACCAAAGGCAATTTCGTTCTCGAGTATCTGCCGGGCACGGGACTGAATGTCGTCGATGGTAAAGCGTCGTTTGAGACTGCCTGTTTCCTGTAGGGCTTCTTGAAAGGTGCCGGTTTGGGCAGGGTGTTGGGCAAATAGCAGCGCCTTATCCAGGTGCAAATGACCATCCACCAAACCGGGAATAACCAGTCTCCCCTCAGCATCTATTGTTTCTTGAGCCGTTGTCTCTAGGTGACGAGCAACGTCGATAATACCCCCTGCTTCCATGGCAACCGACCAGTATCCGTCGCGTCCAGCTAGGGTGGCATTATCGATTTTAAGGGTTGTTGACATGTGCCCTACGTATAATGGTCAACTTCAGTGTAAAGCCTGTTATGAATGGATGTGATTGGTTATAGTGGTTTTAGCGTACCAATTATTTTATCTCTTCAAATTTAGACCTACCTATG
>CALBPH010000236.1 GCA_937899365.1 uncultured Leptolyngbya sp. | reverse complement strand
ACCATAGGGACCGACGAAGTCTATACCCTCGTGGTTTTCGTAACCATAACCACCAAAGGGATTACGACGCAGCCCATACTCCGACGAAACATCTATGGGACCTCCGATGGGCACACCATTTGGATAGGCTGCCACCTTGGCTTCTTCAGCTGCCAGAGTTTCTTCCAAAGCAGGCTTAATCCTGCCGTCTAGCAAACTATTCAGCCTGGGCAGTTTATCACTCGCCTCCTGATAAAGCTCAATGCCGCTGGCAACCAACGCTACGCCACCGCGAGGCACATCACTATCCGGCGCCACGTCCCGTTCAACGAGTTCAGGCAGGCCAGCCCTCTCCTTGAGATTTTCAATTTCAGAATCAAGGCTATTCAAATCAGTCATAACTTGATGAGCCTGATCCGTTAGCTGCTTGTTCTCATCCGCTAACTGAACATTGCTTTGAAACAATGAAAAAATCACTGCTCCAAGCCAACCCAATGGCACACCGAGGAGAACAACCCCAGCAATTACTCCAGCCAGGGGAGTAAAGGTGATGGTGACCGGGGTTTGACCAGAACGGGTCACTAGAACCGTGTAACTTTTCAGCAATTGCCGACGCATAGGCACTGAATTTAAGCGTTTGCCCTAAAGAGCGTTGGCTATTGAGCCAATACTCCGGGACGCTATACCAATCTGTACATTAGACCAGCCTGATTATACGGGGATCGCATCGATAAAGTGAAAAGTAATTTGAAGAATCGTATGAAGCACTTCAAAATCATAAGTAAAACTTAATGATCATCTGTACGAAAATAGTTGTATTTGTCCGGACTAACGTTCATCTTGATGGGGTCTACGGGCACAATAGTGGGCTTTGTATTACCTTTATTAGTCCAGCCCACCCTTAAGGGTCATTAGTATTTTTACGGGGATAGATGTCAGACACTATTACTTGGTTAGACGTAAATAGTTGGCAATTTAGCCTGGCAGGACGCTCCATTTTAGTGGACCCATGGTTGGTTGGTGACCTGGTATTTGGCAATGCCAGCTGGCTCATTCGCGGGGTGAGACCCCAGCCCGTAGCCATTCCTCAACAGATAGATCTATTGCTGCTATCCCAGGGGCTAGCGGACCACGCCCATCCAGAAACGTTGGCCGTTTTAGATAAATCAATTCCTGTGGTGGCTTCGGCGGATGGGGCCAAGGTAGCCAAGGCCAAGGGCTTTACCAATGTCATCCACCTAGCGCCAGGTCAAAGCCATCGTCTGGGTGACGACCTGCTCATCGAGGCCCTGCCTGGGGCTCCCGTTGGTCCCCTGGCCAAAGAAAACGCCTACATTGTGACGGTGCTGACGACGGGGTTACGCATTTATTATGAGCCCCATGGCTACCCTGACGCTGAGTTAGAGAGTCGACCGCCAGTGGATGTGGCGATTACGCCCTTGGTCAGTCTGACATTGCCGCTGCTCGGTCCAGTTATTCGCGGTGGGGAAGGGGCCCTAGAGCTGGCGCAAACGTCAAAACCCCAGTGGCTACTGCCCACCGCAGATGGTGGGGATGTCACCTATGACGGCCTGATTGCAAAATTCTTGAGCGCCACTGGCGGGGCGGCTGTGGTGCGCTCGCAACTGGCCCAGGCCAACCTCACCACCGAAGTCAAATCCCTTCGCCCCATGGAAACCCTAACCCTGGACCTAATCCCCCAGGCCATGGCGGTTTAGAGCATCGCTAGAATAAAGCGTCACCAGACAGGTTTACGGCTGATAGTATGCTCCTTTAACCGCGAGTTCTATGCCCGTCCCCGTGATCAAATTTAAGCCGCTATCCCCTGCCGCCATCATCCCCGCCTATGCCCACCCCGGTGATGCCGGGGCTGATTTGGTCGCCATTGACCACCACACCCTGGCCCCGCTGGAGCGACTGGCCATTCCCACGGGTCTGGCGGCGGAAATCCCCCAGGGCTACGAGATGCAGGTACGCCCCAAAAGTAGTCTGGCCCTCAGACACGGCGTTACGGTGCTCAACACACCGGGTACCGTTGATGCCGGCTATCGCGGTGAGATCAAGGTAATTTTGATTAATTTAGGACTGTCCTCATTTGAAATTAATCCGGGGCAAAGAATTGCTCAAATTATCATTGCCCCCGTAACACGGGCTGAGTTTGCGATCGCACAGCAGCTAAACGAGTCGCAACGGGGTGACGGCGGGTTTGGTTCCACCGGCAAAACCTATTAACCCTCTAGCCAACACCCTAAAAATCATCCAACACATCCGGGTCAATATCCGCATCATCCAGCAGCTCAGGTATTGAGGCCGGACTGGCTTCCAAAGGGTTGGTCCGTGTTGTTGTTTTAGGGCTAGCCCGGCCAACAGCATCTGGCACCGGTGGCGTGCCGCCGTTGTGGGCAGCAGGATTACTACCCGCTAAAGATTCGCTGAGTCTGGGTCCGTAGGCTTCTCCGGCTAGAAAATGTCGCCGAATTTGAAAAATTCTAAACTCTAGCTCATCAATAGCATTACGAGCCAGTACCTGGGCCTCTTCTTTCGAGACATCCTCCTCATATGCCCAGGGAAGATAATAGGCTTTTAGCGCCCGAATTACCGACTCTCGCATATTCACCATTTTGTTGTTGCGCAGGTGATCAATCACCCGTCCCTCAAC
>CALBPH010000235.1 GCA_937899365.1 uncultured Leptolyngbya sp. | reverse complement strand
TATTCTGTGGAGTCTGTTGCCCATGATGGGGTGTACGGCTCTGCGCTCGACGGTTTCGGCCCTCTCCCAGGCGCGTCCCATCATGGTGATTATTGTGGTGGGGACAGCCTTTAATATTGTTGGCAACTATCTTTTAGGGTTTGGCAAACTTGGGCTGCCGGCCCTGGGACTGGCCGGACTGGCCCTGGCCACCACGTTAACCTGGTGGGGTATGTTTCTGGCCTTGGCTTGCTACACGATATTACATCCGACACTGCGAGACTATCGGTTTTTTCAAACTCTGCATCATCCTAAACCCCGCACCCTGCGGCAGCTGGTCTGGGGTGGGGTGCCTATTGGCAGCTTTTCTGGATTGGAGTCGGGTTTCTTTTTGATCATTATGTTTTGGATGGGGCAGTTGGGAACCGAGACATTGGCGGCTCACCAGGTGGTCTTACAAACAATTGTGGTGGTGTTTATGATTCCGCTGGGAATATCCTTTGCCACCACGGTGCGGGTAGGCCAGTGGTTGGGGAAACGTGATTTGGCCGGCATGCAACGGGCCACCTGGGTGAGTATGGTCATTACCATCTTTTTTATGGTGGGTGGGTCGCTGTTGTTTGTATTGTTTCCCAAACAGATTATTGGTATCTATTTGGATGTGAACAAGCCGGAGAATGAGGCGATTGTGGCCCTGGCCGTGCCGCTATTGAACATCGCCGCCGTCACCATGGTCCTGGATGGGTTGCAAAAGGCGATCTATGGCGCTCTCCAGGGATTGCAAGATACCCAGATCCCTACGGCCCTTAATGTGTTGGGCTTTTGGGGAGTGGGGCTATCGGTGGGCTACGGCTTAGGATTTCAGCTAGGTATGGGCAGTCGCGGGCTGTGGATTGGCCAGTCGATTGCGATCGCAACCGTCGCCCTGCTCTTCAGCTGGCGGCTCTATCAGCTCATTGGCAAACGCAAACAACATGTCCTCTCTTAATCGCCTAATCGCCCATGGCATGTATTTGGCCTAACCCAGCACAAACATAGAAAAGATAGCTAGTATGTTTGTAATCGCATACTTGAGCACAGAAATACATCCTAAAAGGCCTGATTGCCCATACATTTTAGGGATTGTATAAACCTGTCCATCTGCCATATCAGGAGAGACTTATGCACACTAAGATGTGGACATTACTAACGTTATCTTTTCTAGCAACAACGTTAGGGGTAGCTGGCCTCCAGCATCCTTTGGCAGCCCAGTCGCCAGTCCCTTCTGTGGTCACGGTGCCGGTCCCACGATCGCTCACCACCGTGCGCTTGGTTAATCAAACCGCAGCTCCTATCACCTACGAAGCGCTGGGGGATACCCAGTCCCGTCTCCTGATGGCAGGCGATGAGGTTACCCTACAAAATCTAAATACTCCTGCCACCCTTACTTTCTTTTATGACGACATTCCAAAAGATCGGCAGACAGGGGAAGGTCTATTGCAAGCCGCGTTGGGGGTGGATGAGGACACTGGAACCTTAGATGTCGTTATTAGCCCTACAACTGCTCTGGATGCTGATGTGAGCAACATCACCATTGAAGCTAATGGTAATGTTTTTGTCTTTTAGGGGTTGCATTGTTACCTAAAGCTTTTAGGGATCAGCTAGGGCTTGAACTACGTGCGCTAATCTACAGCTATGGTTTGACGTTAGAAATATCAAATACAAAGGCGGGCCCCGATTCTAAACGGTTGGGGTCGAGTCTATCTGCGGAGGACGTTGCCTGGGCGTTTTGATCATACTTACCGCCAAAGGCAGAGCCCACAGCCAGTTTGCTGCCATCGGGGGAAATGTCGAGGTCGAGAATGCCAAATTTGATCATGGATAATTCGGCGACTGGTTCTCCAGAGGCAAGGGACCACATCGTCACGGTCGGCCCGTTACCATTGGTTACCAGTAGCTGATTGTCGGGGGAAAATGCGATCGCAACCGCAGGGACCGCCGCACTGACCTCCACCTGAAATCGTCGGATCTCTTCACCAGTGGTTAAATCCCAAAGGATGACCGTGCCCGTACGGTCGGCAGACGCTAACAGAGTCTCATCATCGCTGTAAACTAGCTCGATAATCTCCCCCCCATGCCCTGCCAACACCAGACCCTCACCATCTTCTGCCGTGGGCCAAATAACAATTCGCTGATCTGACAAGGCCGTAGCGTAGGATTTCTGCCCCCCAATGACCCGGCTAATTCCTTGTTTAATAGGCTGTTCGGAGATAAATTCCCCAGTGGCCCGATCATAAAAATAAAGGGCTGCCTTGTCATACCCGGCAAACATATCCCACCCATCGACATCGGCCACTATATAGTAGCCTGTCCCCCGAGCTTCAAACAGAAGATCGCTGACGAAAATATCGGTATACACTCGCCCCACAACGCTACAGCC
>CALBPH010000234.1 GCA_937899365.1 uncultured Leptolyngbya sp. | reverse complement strand
CGTATTCACCTTGCGGGGGCGACCTGTTTGGTTGTCTACGTAGCTCAGAGCATTAAGACGTGTGATCGCATGCTCAATATCACTGTTGGATCGACCGTTTTCAAATGCATTAAAGGGCTGGTCTCGTAAAATAGCGAGTTCGTATACTTCAGCCATTTCCAGAATCAGCTCAGCATTGGGATTACCGGTCTCATCCAATAATGCTGGCGCAGGGGGCATGGTTACGGCTTGTGCATCAGGTCCCTCTAGCTCGTAGACAACACCTGCTGTCGGTGCTTCCCACTGGCGAAAATTGTTGTCAGGACACTTAACTGGCACGACCTGATCGCCTTGTACTTCAAATTTAGCACCATGGCGAACGCGATCGGTAAACGGGTCAATAAATCCGTCATCGATAGCGCGACGGAACTCAACAAAATCCTGAGGATCTTGGATTAGACCAGTCTCTTTGTTATGGGGAAGTCCCTTTGTAAAGGACATAAAGTATTTAGAGTCAGCATAGCGTTGTTCATCTCCATTCGCTTTATGCTCTGGATGCTGACGACTTCTGGCTAGTTCAGCTGCTTCTAGACGAACAGCATAGGATTCTTGGCGACGATCAGACATAAAAATCTCCCTACAAGAAACATTAGATTGGTGGAGCGTTAAGCCCGACAACCTAATCGAAGAGTTGTATGATTCCAATCTAAAAGCCGCCATTAAAAGCGTCAGTACCCTTGGGGGTGATTTCAGCTATCCGGAAGATTTTTGCTACTTTTTCCAAATTTTTGGCGTAATTAGCCGCTAACGTTTCTGGAGTTCTTGCCAACGAGCTTGGATCTCACTGATTGTATAAACCGCTTTGAAATCAATATTTTCCTGGATGTAGTATTCTGCACCACCCTGCTGTCGATCCACTAAAGAAATCACCTGGTTAACGGCATAACCGGCTGCTCGCAAACGGGTGATGGCCTTCATGGCAGATTGTCCGGTAGTAACAACATCTTCTAAAATCACGACGTTGCTCTCGGCTGGCAGGACCGGTCCTTCAATGTAGGCTTGGGTGCCATGACCTTTGGCCTCCTTGCGAACAATGAGTGGGGTGACCGAGCGCCCCTCGTAGGCGGCTACTACACTGACTGCCGTAACAATCGGATCGGCCCCCAAGGTCAGACCGCCAACACCAACGACGCTGTTATCTATATAGTCGAGCATCACCCGGCCCACCATTTGACCGCACTGGGGATGGAGGGTGACTAGTTTCCCATTGATGTAATAGGTGCTTTGTTGGCCCGAGGATAGGACAAAATCGCCTTCCTTGTAGGCGTCGGTACAAATTAAATCGAGTAGCTGTTGCTTAACATTGGAGAGGTTGGCTGAAGCGGTGGAGCCCATGGCAGTGAATATCAGGTAGTGGGTGGGTAATTTAGGAGAATCCTAGGCGCGGCGTTAGCCATAATGTGACTAAGACGCGTTGCAAAAGTTAGCAAAACAGATAAGATAGAGGCCAACTTTTGTTAAGCGATTCTGCTTGAACTTTTGGCAGCTTCATTATTTACTGCTGAATAGTGCCTAGACAGTTTATCGATTTTTATGAACCGGGGTACCATATGCCCCAAATTGTGAGGTAAAAGAACCGTCATGAAATTAAAGGGATTAGTCCTCGGTACCGCCGTTGCGATCGCAACTCTATCAGCAATGGCAACCCGTGCCAGCGCTCAGACCGCCACGTTTGATGAACCCACCGTTCTTGAGACGTTGGATGATGTGTTTACAGCTGAAAGTGGCGATTATTCAAGAGACCGCAGTAGCTTCCGTCAAACTGCCCATATGTTTGGCCTTGGAGTACCGGGCCGCTCCGCATTCCCTGAGCTAGAGCTAGACCGCAATAGCGATGCCATCCTTGAAGCCTACAATGAGCTGATGGTTCTTCAGACTCGCAATACGGCCACTATCCGGGTGCCTGATCTGGCCACCCCTTACAACACCTCGCTGCAAAGACTGCCCAGTGCGCAATCTCGCAGACGGGTAGTCGGCACTGAGCTAAACTTTGCGCCCTTGCCAAGACGCTAAGTAAAAAGCCCCGGAACCTTCAGATTCCGGGGCTTTTTACTTAATCCAGGGTGCAGGAATTGAACCTGCCTAAGGCGAATTATGAGTTCGCTGCCTCATCCGCTCGGCCAACCCTGGCCATATGGAAGCGCATTCGTCCATTAGGCTTGTTATATCATAGCCAACTACTCAAAATAGTTGAGTGATAGTTTTTGATATATTTGAGCATAGGTTCTAAAGATACGCTGATTCCGGCTAACGCTTCACCTACATTGCGCCCATCCCCTGACTCCCATGAGAATTAATCCAGCAATCGCCTTTACATTAATACTGCTTGCCGCCATGTTTGGCTCGGGCATTGTTAGCGCCTCATGGGGATATTCACTCGGTCGCCAGGCCCTCACCGGTATTCGTCAGCCCGAAACTCGACCCGCCAGCGCTTCAACGGCCAGTCGAGGGGCAACCCAAACCAGCGATTTTGTCTTACTCAAAGAGGACGATATCCTCAAGAATGTTAAGGCTCGCATCGAAGGTGGTTTGGATACTGCTGAGTAGTTGAATAATGCAGCAAATACATAAACCTGCCCGCTTAGAGGTCTGGCGGTGACTGTGCAGGCTTTAGATACCGTTAGTGGTGGGAGTTTACCCATCAGTGCTACAGGTGTTACGGTTCGCCTTTTGGTAATCGCGGCATTAATTATTCTGAATGCTTTTTTCGTAGCCGCAGAATTTTCCATCGTTTCAGTACGACGTTCACGCATTAATCAGCTGGCTGCCGTGGGCGATGTGCAAGCCCAAACCGTTCAGAGTTTGCAGCAAAGTATTGATCGGTTATTGCCCACCACTCAAATTGGCATCACCATGGCGAGTCTGGCCCTGGGATGGATTGGTGAAGATACGCTAGCGCTGCTGCTGCGGCAATGGCTTAGACAGCTATCCATTCCTGTGACGGCCCTTTCCCATGCGATCGCACTGATGGTGGCCTTTTGGACCTTGGCCTATCTACAAATCGTTTTAGGAGAACTGGTCCCCAAGTCTCTAGCCCGTAGTTATTCAGAACAAACCTCTCGACTTCTAGGGCCAGTCAGCTTAGCGGTGGCGCGTGTGTTTTCACCGGTGGTGTGGTTATTTAACCTGTCTACCCAGGGGTTTCTGAAGCTGGTGGGCCTGCAAGAGCGACGGCAGGCAGACACTCAGCTCACGTCTGATGAATTGCAAATGATCATCAGTACCCCCACAGCCGTGCTCGATCTCGATCAAGAAGAACGGGAAATTCTCAATAACGTCTTTGAGACTCGGGACTTTACCGTAGAAGACATTATGGTGCCGCGCACCCAAATTGTTGGCCTTGATGACACAGCCACCTGGCAGGAGCTGCTCAATATGGTGGTCGAGACCGGGTATTCGCAGTTTCCACTGCTGGGGGATTCCCTGGATAGCATCAGAGGCATTCTAGACTTTAAGGCGATGGCTGAGCCCCTGGCTCAAGGGGAACTGACCTTAGCCACACCCATTTCCCCATGGATGAAAACTGCTCGAGTGGTACCAGCGGATTTACCCCTCAGTGACTTGCTCAGTCGGATGCAGCAGTTAAACCGTTCGATGATGATTGTGGTGGATAACTATGGGGGAACGGCTGGGTTGGTGACGTGGGCCGATGTCACCGCTGAACTCATTGGGGACGAAGATGAGATAGTGGCGGGTGACATCGCCTATTTAGATGACTACTCGGCAATTGTCCCGGCCCAGATGGAAATTGACGCGGTCAACAAGCAGTTTATGCTGACATTGCCCACCACAGAGGATTATCAAACCCTGGCGGGATTTCTCATTCACTCCCTACAGAAAATACCGAAAGCTGGCGAACAGCTAAATCATGGGGATGATCTCGTCTTTACTGTTAAGGCTGTCAAGGGTCCCAAGTTAGAGCAGATTCAGATTGTTCGTCAGCGTGTGCCCCTACGCCGTCGCATACCCCGTAGACAGCCTGGAAATTGACACAATCCGTGCTGCGATACCTGCTAATATCGCCACAATCCGGATAGCGAAGGCTGACAGAAATAGGGTTTTAATGGACCCATGTGGTTACAGTCAACTGAAGAACTTCAGACTGCTGTGGTAATATCTGGTTGACTTTGAGGAAAGTAAAGTCATTTTGAGAGTAGTTTACTCTCTGGTGTGAGGGACCCTGGTGTGCAAAAACGAGATTCTCAAATCGCAAGCGACAGTCATGAAGACTTGCTACGCATTGGTGTTATTGGTGTGGGCAACATGGGCCAACACCATGCGCGGGTACTCAGTCGCATTAAAGATGTTCAGCTAGTCGGTATTGCAGATACTAACGTTGAGCGTGGTTTGTCTACCGCAGGCAAGTATGGCGTGCGGTTTTTTGAGGAGTACGACGAGCTGCTCAGGCATGTTGATGCGGTTTGTATTGCCGTCCCTACTCGGTTTCATCACATGGTGGGTATGGCCTGCTTAAATGCAGGTGTGCACATGCTGATCGAAAAACCCAACGCCGCCAATATCACAGAAGCAGAGTCGATGGTTAATGCCGCTGCCGAGGCGAACTGCATTTTACAGGTGGGGCATATTGAGCGCTTTAATCCGGCATTTCAGGAACTGCACAATGTGCTCAAAACTGAGAAGCTGCTTGCCCTAGAAGCTCGTCGCATGAGTCCCTATTCCCAGCGGGCTAACGATGTGTCGGTGGTGCTGGATTTGATGATCCATGACATTGATCTATTGCTCGAATTGGCCGCTGCTCCGGTGGTGAAGCTGACGGCCAGCGGCAGTCGGGCGGGCGATTCTCCTTATCTAGACTATGTGACGGCCACCCTGGGGTTTGCCAACGGCATTGTGGCTACCCTAACCGCCAGCAAGGTGACCCATCGAAAAATTCGCAGCATTGCTGCCCACTGCCGTAACTCTCTGACAGAGGCAGATTTTCTCAATAATGAAATTTTGATCCATCGCCAAACAACGGCGAATACCATGACCGACTATGGCCAGGTGCTGTATCGGCAAGATGGTCTGATTGAAAAGGTCTATACGAGCAACATTGAACCGCTCCACGCGGAACTAGAGCACTTTGTGAACTGTGCTCGGGGTGGGGGTAAGCCCTTTGTGGGTGGCGAACAGGCGCTAAAGGCGCTGCGACTGGCTAGCCTGATCGAACAGATGGCTCTCGATGGTCAAGCCTGGAAGACCGATGATGAAATGGTTGGTGTACTGCAGCCCGCTACGGTATAGCTGTAATCACGGCGGGCTCAATTGCGATCGCAACCAATCCACTATCCTGGGCAGACACACCAAAAATCACCTCGCCTGCGTGGGCGGTAAAGAAGCAGCGCCGTATACCATCGACGGTGCGGCAGAGAGCGACTGTGCCAGAGTGAATGTGCCACGCCTTTTCAGGTGTGTTGAGATCTAGCACTTCATCCTGTTGGATCCGGCAGGCCGCTTGCGGTTCTGCTTGGGGGGATGGGCTCAAAGTAGACATAGTAGTGCTAACTAGATCAAAGAAGGGAGTCTTCTAGCATAATCAAGCGGGTGAATGGATTAGGGCATTTCCTTATTTATCTTAGGAATATTGAAATAAACTTTATCGAAATCTTATTTGAATAACCCCATCGCCAAGATTGGGCGGTGTTAACAGGCTAACTCTGCACGTTGGTCCCACTTTACTGATGTGTCACTGGGTAATGGACTGGGCAGTGGACTGGTCAGTGGACTGGGCACAAGTGCGATGGGAGGGCCGAGGTATGTTTTGGTTGCAATTAGGATTGGGGCTAATCGTCCTGGTGGGTGTCATCTACAGCCTGCCGCGGTTAGCTAAGGGCTGGCGGCAGCTAGCGGTATTTCTAGGTTGGCTATGTGTTGGGTTTACCGCTTTCTCTAGTGTGTACTACAGCTTTGGTGAGGCCTTTGCCTGTGACGATGGCCTAAAGACAGGGGCTGCTTGTGAGTACGACTTTTTGGCGCTGTACCTTGGCTTTTTTACACTGTGTGGTGTGCTGATCTGGGGGGTGATCAGGTTATTTGTTCGTCGCCGATAGGGGTTTAATAGGTGGCATGGTTTGGGTAAATGGCAGGAGAGAAACCCCCGCCCGCTGGGCTGCGATCGCACCAATCGCTTCTAAATAGGATCGGACAGTGACCACATTATTGATACCCAGGGCAGCGGCATCTACGGCCAGCGCCGTTGTGTTGTCTTGAACGGCAAAAATTTGGGTGGGTGTACCGCTCAGGCTGAGGACGGCACTGCCCCCCAGGGCACTGGCTGGGACGATCAGGGCATCCACATCGCTAGCACTAATGCTGTGGGCCTGGGCGCTGCTATTAAATTGAGGGGCTTTACTTAACCCGGCTAGAACACAGGGCAGGAACGTATACCCAATTTCCTCGGCGGCAGATCGGGGGGAAATGGATGGATCTAGGGGGAGAGGCTGGAGCGCCGGGGCGTGGGCACAGGGAACTTGAAACTGGCGTACGACTAAATGGCTAATGACGGCTTCGGCCCCGGCTAGGGGGTCCACACCGTCCCCCTGGCGATAGGCGTTTAGGGCCTTGCTGCCCACATCGTCAGGGAAACGGGCCACTACAGCAATGGCGGTACAGCCAGCCTGGAGTAATTGCTCTGCGGCCCGCAGCAGACTGTCAGGATGTTCCAACGTGCCCCAGGTGGCAGCGTCGGCCTGTTTTAGCCGGATGCCTAGGGGGGTGTCGGTGGTGACATAGCTGTGGATATCTAGACCGAGGGTGGCTCGGGCGGCGTCGGCTGCCTGTAGGTGTCGCCAGCAAAGGTCGTCTTCTATGGCCCGGTCGAGCACCAGACCGATGGTATTTTGGTGCACCGGCTGTAGGTGCCAGCGCCCAGCGGCAAACTGGTCTAGACCATAGCCCTCAACATAGTAGGCATTGGGTAGGGGCCAGTAGAGCTGAGCCCCGTTGAGCACATTGGGGTGGGTGATTACCCGGTCGGTGACGGTTGCGATCGCACGGGCTACGGGTAGGGCATCACCGGCATAGCCCCCCATGGCAGCCCCCACGCCTGTGGGGACAATCATCATCGTAGTGTGGGGTCGCAGGTTGGCATTCATAGCAGGTTTAGGGGTGTTGTTACCACCGCTTCCCCCTGGGCCATGGTGCGATCTACAGCGGTAATGGCCCACCGCCGCGGGTCTCCATAGGTGCTTAGCTGGGTTTCAATCTGGTCCCGCAGCTCAACGCCGGTACGCCCAAGCCTGAGGGTAATGCGAATAAACTGTGTGGACAAATGTGTTGTAGACAGATTTGTAGGCAATTCCCGAGATATCCCTGGTGGGTGACCCAGGGGTCTAGTGTTTTCTTCCATGACAAATTAGGGCGATGGGCAACCCATCGCCCCATGGGGGGTATTTCGTGGGGGCTATCCTTGAAACTGGCCAAATTGGGCCTGATAGACTTCGTCTTCTTTTTCGGTATCTATCTTCAGGTCAGAGGTGGCATAGGCCACACACAGCAAGGCATAGCCTTTGTCCTGTAGCTCTTGGCTCACACCCATGCCATCTTCTTGGGAGACGCTGCCCTCGGTGCTTAGCGCAGCGCAGGTGGTACCTACCCCGGCACCACTGGAGGTGGGAAGGTCTATGCCAGCGGCGTGGGCAGCATCTAAAATCGTTTGCTGTTCGTCTACTGTGATGGTTTGAACAGTGCCTTGATGGTTAAGTTCGACAGAATAAGTCGCCATTGCGTAGATCTATTTGACAAATATTTTCTAAAAGGGATGTGAACGTTGGCTTGGCGCAACAATCAGTTGGGAGCCTGCATTACCCTAAGCTTGGGATTTTTCCTGGAAAACACGCTCAAATTCTTCCAGCAAATCATCCATTTCCTCTAGGGCCTGATTAACGTCGATCCTTAACGTGCCTAGGTTAGGCTGCTCTAGCAGTTGTACTAGAGACTCACGTTTCAAGCTGATTTGTTCAATCTGAGTCTTAATCATCTCTAAGGTCATGGATCTGTCTACTCTCTACGTTTACAGCTTCCAGAATAAGCAACTTTGGGCAATCAATGCTACGGGTTGGCTATGTTCGCCAGGCTAAGACAGACCGAGCACGGACGAATAGCCCCTAATAACCGCTAATAGGTGGGCCTAGAGGTTTAGGCTCTCAGTGAGCTAATAACGAGTCCAGATTGATAACGAGCAGGGCCTACGGTAGTCAGATTTAACATCTGGGCAGAGTTTAAAGTCAAATCACTTTACTATGGAATTAGGTGGAGCGGTTCTTAGGGCTTGGTTTGAGCCAGCTGCCAAAGTTAAATCTAGGGGGTTGCTAGCGTCAGCTACGCCCGTACCCCTCAATACTCACCACTGACGTCCCTTTCTGACATAACTCCTGCATATGCTACGCAAAATTCCTCTCGGTGGTGTTTTACTCTCAGTCGGTTCTATCCTGACCATCGTTGGCTTTGTGGCCTATTTCAAAGATATGGCTACCCTAAACCTGGCAGGATTTTTCTATGGAATTCCGATTTTGCTGGGGGGCGCTGCGCTGCGGGCGGCTGAGCTAGACCCGGTGCCCTACACCCAAGAACCTAGCGATACGGTGATTGCCCTGCGAGATAAGACGGCAACCCAAACCCAAAACCAGGTGCGCAAAGATGTCACCCGCTATCGCTATGGTCAAGAGGCCCATTTGGACATTGTGCTGGAGCGTCTTGGTCTGAGCCCTAATGATAGGGAGCGCCCCGTGCTTAGCGGACTGCGAGAGGAGCTACGGGATGGTGCCTATGCTCTAGTGTTGGAGTTT
>CALBPH010000233.1 GCA_937899365.1 uncultured Leptolyngbya sp. | reverse complement strand
GGCTTATTTAGCTCACGGGCCGAGCGGCTAGGTACGCCATATGGCGGTCTCGTTCAGAGAACCTCACCTTGAGAATCGGCGCCGGGTCAACATCACCGGTCCCCCACTTCCCCGGACATAACGGCTGATGGCTAGAAGAAAGGGATATCTACCCCGGCAAATCGACCCAGCGGCATGCCAGAAAGCCTCGTTATTAATTTAGTTTCCGAATCCACGATTCCAGTCCAATACCTTGGGGGACGACATCTAAACAGGTTGTTTTTATCCCTGGTTAGTGCCGTTGATGCCGAGCTTGGGCAAGCCCTACAAACCCATAAGGGTCAATCGTTTACCCTGAGCCCGCTACAGATAGTATCTCAACCGCAACCTAAATCCGCCCGCAATCTCAAATTTTTGCTGCCGCGTCAGCATTTGGAAAATACACCCTTTCAGTATTTTCATGATTCGGTGCCAGGGGGTTCCCACTGCTGGTGGCGCATTGCCTTATTAGATGACGCTCTGTTTGAGCACATTAGCCCTCGGTTAAAGCAAGCGGCTGCGCGTAAGCCCTGGTACTTGGGACCAGCACGGTTGCATGTGACTAATTTTCTGCCTGCCAATATTCCTGAATGGACCAGCCACAGCAGCTATCAACAACTTTATGAACAGGCCTCTGATACTAACCGTCAGGTTTCATTTCAGCTGATTACCCCTGCGGTTTTTCGCCAGAATGGCCAAGAGTCTCCACTCCCTACCCGCGATGCCGTATTTCAAAGTTTGCGAAAATGCTGGAATCGTTACAGCGGCTTGGTGTTTGCCCCTGACACCATTACCCCGATGGTGGCAACAACGTTTGATTTGCATACGGTTGCCCATAGCAAAACGAACGTTGGCTGCCTGGGTAAGCTTACCTTTCAAATTTCGGATACGGCAGATCCATTGATCGTTAAACGGATTAATGCGTTGACTAACTTTAGTCGCTACTGCGGCATTGGCTATAGAACAAATTTGGGTATGGGTATGGTGCGTGCTAAGTCATATGCAAGTTAAACCTTTGGGACGTTGCACTGGCCCAAGATAGGACATGGGTGTTGGGAGCTATGGCGACCAAATAAACTGCTCGATCAGATGGGCCATACGACGCAGATCAAATTTGTCTAATCGTTCCATCGAGTTACGGGCAACGATACGACGACCGAGGTCGGCGGTGTTTATCCCCTGGGGTACATCCACAAAAGACCAATCTACAATGGTCCGTCGACCCAGGTGGTAACGCACTGCCTTAGACAACAGTTTTATCGGAGCCACACCCGTTTGGATGAGCACCTGATCTGAGAGACCATTGACATGAATGATCGTATTGGCGGGGGACGATAGTCGAATGATCATGACATATCCCCAGCGCCACAGCCCGATGCGCTGACGATATACCTGGACCTGTTCAATATGGCTCAGATGGTAGTGATTGACGTTGCGCTGCCGTTGTCGACCACGGGGAATTTCGTGGATAACGCTCAGGCGATTAAACCCCTTATTGAAAACGCAGGTGGCCACCTCGGGGTAGAGGGCTGGTAAAAATGGCTCCGTCAAGATCAGCAAAATGCCTGCGGCCATCAGCACTACCCACAGCAATGGAGCCTGTCGATAGCCTAACCACATCACCACTACCAAACTCAGTGCGCCGAGGCGAGCCAGATTTGTAACGCCTCCGGCAATATGATAGCGACCTGAATTTGAGAAACGTAGCACTAGCTCACGTTTGTTATGTCGAAACTGTCTCACCTGGGTTGACTTGACATTGTCAATACTGTCAAATGCTGCGGGTAACTATTAGCCGTTGCTGCTTTAGACGAGGAACCGAGCGGTTAGATAGGTCATAGGCCAGTCAAATAGCCATGGCCCTAGACCGATTCATTCCCTAAATCACTAATTCTTGATCAACGCTAGGCATTTAGGCTTGTAAAGCAATGGGTTATCCCTGCTAATAATTCATTTGTACTGAAAGACGACGTCGGCTATACTGCCTCTGTCTCACCCTTTGACTAAGGTATCAAACTCTCTGTCCCTCCTTTGACTTCATTCCGATCGAATTTTAAGTTTTTCCGATTTTCCCAGGATCAAGCCGTGTTTGCCGATGGCGTCTCCCAACTTGTCTGATTCAGATTTTCTCGGCCTTGAGCTTGGTCATAAAGCCCGCAATCAGCTGAGCCATAAGGATCGGGCTATTCATGGCTGGTACCGTTTTGTTTTGTCTTTCCCCCCCCACTTGGTCAGACACTATCTCCGGCAGTTTCAAGCCACCGAAGAGACCGTTGTTTTAGATCCGTTTGCGGGTACTGGCACCACCCTGGTTGAGGTTAAAAAACTGGGCTTATCTGCCCTGGGGATTGAGGCCAATCCGATGGCTCACTTTGCTTGTTCTGTAAAGTTAGACTGGTCGCCCGATGTCGAGGCCCTCTGTCAGGTGGCTGAGACTATTGCGGCCACGGTTCGCCATGAGCTTGGCTTAATGCCAAATCTAGCTCCCACCCTTGCACCTGATGCGACTGCGTTGCTGTTTAAAGATGCCATCAGCCCACGTCCCTTGCAGAAAGTGTTGATGTTATTGGGGCACATTGATCGGGTTTGTCAGAACTCTCAGGGGGCTTGGCATCACTATCGCCTAGCCCTGGCTAATTCAGCGGTGGTGGCTAGCAATTTGCGGTTTGCACCGGAGGTTAGCGTTGCGCGTAAACATAAGTCGGATGCGCAGGTGATTGATCATTGGCTAGGGCAGATCCAGACGATGGCTGGCGATTTGAATGGGCTTAACGCGCATGCGCCAGGGGCAAAACCTGCGATTGTTCAGTTGGGGGATGCTCGCCAACCCCATTGTCATATTGCGCCTGGTTCAGTGGATGTGGTGATCACATCCCCTCCCTATCCCAATGAAAAAGACTATACCCGCACCACGCGCTTGGAGTCGGTGTTACTGGGATTTTTGGAGAATAAGGCTGGTCTACAGGCGGTGAAACATACGTTTGTGCGCTCGAATAGTCGCAGTGTCTATCGGGATGATGATGATGATCGGTGGATTCAAAACTATCCTCAGATTTTAGACATTGCCCGTACTATTGAACAAAGACGGGCGGACCTGGGTAAAACCAGCGGTTTCTCTCGGTTATATTCTCGGGCCACTAAACTTTATTTTGGTGGAATGGCTCGGCATTTGGCTAATTTGCGATCGCGACTCCGCCCCGGTGCCCAATTAGCCTACGTGGTGGGGGAACAAGCCTCGTATTTGCAGGTTCATATTCCCACGGGGTCCCTGCTGGCACTGATTGCCCAAGATCTGGGCTATGAGCTGATGGGCATCGATCTCTTTCGGACGCGACGAGCGTCTAAAACTGAGGTAGATCTGAGGGAAGAGGTTGTTTTACTGCGTTGGCCAGGTGCCGGGTGAGCAGTGTTTGAGTATTTTGAATATCTGTCTTTGGGGTGAAGAAGATTGTTGCGCCTTTGCCTTACAGTCAGCATTGGCAGGGCAGATGGCTGCTCAGGTCAGAATATAATAACAGTGTGATAATAAATCCATTTTCATACCCCCTTTAAAAAACCGTTTTACAATTTTGCACTTAATGTCCATTTTTCAGCTCAAACAGAGCTTGGCTGATCCTGTCGATCTCCACGGAGTCATAAAAATCCAGCTTGGCCAACCCAAGCATGTTCTGATTTCCACCTATCTCACTCGTTTAGACCAGGCCCTGATCGCATGGGGCATGGTAACGGCCATTATTTTTCTGATTGCCCAATCCTACCTGCTCGATTGGCCCACCCAGGCCGTTGTCTGGTCGGCCCTTTCCTGTATTGCGATCGCAGTATCTGGCAAACTCACCTGGTTTTGGGTAACCACCCGCAATCAACGCTGGATTTTTTACGGATGGTCAATGTTAGTCATCGCCGGTCTTGGCTTAACCAACGGCGGCATTTTTGGCGGGTGGGGATTCATATTGCGCCACCTGTGTGCCCTATGGCTCGGCATTAGTGCCCTCGGCTACCTGATGACGGGCATCGGTATCAAAGCACCAGCCCTCATCGCCATAGGCCTTATCCATGCCTGCACCATTCCCAGCTTGACCCTGTTGCCCCAGCATCAATTTTTACTCACAGGCGCGGTTATGTCCGTGAGTCTTTGGCTGCTCGCAGCGTTTCATTGGGAGCATACGTGACGGGGCAATCTCTGGGCTAAAGACTAACCATAGACTCCGATTTACTTTCTTCTAATGCTTGCCAGGCAATATCGCATTCTTGCTGAATCTGAGCAGCCTCATCATCAATGATGCGCGCATGCTGTAGCGCCGTCTGCACCTTTTGCGATAGCTCATCGCGAGAGCCGGCCCCCGGATGACCCTTCATTAATAGATCGGTTAGGGACACAATGCCCACAAGCCGATCATCCTCGATTACCGGTGCCCGATGTACCCCCGTGGCAGAAAAAATCTGAGCAGCCTCTTGTAATGAGGCATTCATGGGCATGCGAATACAGGGACATCGCATGATACTGCCAACCCTAACAAAATGGGGAGCACGCCCCTTGGCAATTACCTTATAAACAATATCTCTCTCCGTCAGAATCCCATAGGGACCTTCCTCCTCAGCGGTTTCCACAATTAACGAGCGCACTCGTTTAGTGCGTATCAGCCAAATCGCATTTTCTACCGTGGCCGAACTGCGAATAACAATCACTGGTTTTGTCATAATGTCTTTGACAAATAGCATCGTCTTTCTCCCTGAGCCATGAATTCATGATCAGCAAGTGGCCCATACGCCAGTTCTAGGGCAAAACTTTGAGAAACTTGTGAGGATCCTGTGAGGGACTGCCTGGTTGTTGGCCAGTCATTTATTCAATGGAATAACTCAGCACCAACGGCTCCAGGTTAAGCACATCGGGGGTACAAAAGCCCACTTCTAAAAAGGCCAAAATGTCTTTTGACTGGGGGTTGCCCCGATTACGCCCGGTAACCCCTCCGGCAATCATGATGCCGCAATGGCCCTGGCTTTTGATTTGTTGTTTGTGCCATTTGTCTAAGGCCTTTCGATGCTGCTCATCATTGACGTCGTATTCATGAAACAGGTGCAGGTTGCGATCCCCAGTCTGCCAAATACCCAGTTGAAACGTCAGTTGGTTAAAGGGATCGTGCCCCGGGTTAAAGCACATGGCTTTAATGCCGCCAAAGGTCTGGATGCGCTGAATTAAAGCGGTGGCTTTGGGGCGTGATGTTTGAATAATGACCACCGGCCAGGCTGCTTTAGACTGGCTGCTCCGGTCTGTTTCCTGCCCCTGGGCCAGGGCTTGATAATAGGGGCTGGCTGTTTGTAGCTGGTTTAATCGCTCGCTAGATAGCTTGGTCAGCAGAATGAGGGATCCGTCGGGCACCAGGTCATCGTGGAGCATTGGTATCGAGATCGCTTCATCCAGGATCTCGTCGGTCTCGGCCATTAAGCTAGCTGAAACTTCAGGCAGCGATTTGATCTTGACCGCACACTGTTTGGGACTAGCCCCCGCTATCGGATTGGGTACCCGGAACGTTTTTTCCAGGGGTGCTAGCACATCCAACGTATCGGGAGTCTTTTGGAAAAAGCGCTGCAGTGCATCTAAAACAACAATTAGGGCAGATGCCTCAGCTTCATCTAGCTCATGGCGCATGCCTTCGAGGGGATGAATGCTACCAAATTCATAGTCATCGGGCTCCGGCTGTCGTGGCCGTTCCACCCCATAGTTTAGGAAAAAACAATCCTGGGTGAGAAATACTTGCTGCATTTCCTGGGGTGACATGCGATCGCAACTCAACACCCGCTCTCGAAATTGCAACAGCGAATCCAAACTGCGGTAAAACAGCAGCCCATAGTCCACATCCGCCATTCCCAAAATAGAAATATATAGGGTCTCAACATCCCCGCGGTATACCTCAACCGCCAGTAGGTCTTGCTCACTGAGACGGTACCAAGGAGCCTGATGCCACAGGGCCAAGGCCTTGTCGCAAAGAGTTTTACCATAGGCCTCAGGCAGGGCGGGTAACGATGTGCTGATGTGGGAGATCAAGTGATCAAAAATCTCATCTACCCAGGGCAGTTTTGCCCCATACACCACATCAATGTCTAGATCTTGAAGTACGCCACGCAAAAAGAACTGTAGCTCTCGATCATTAACCACAATGCGCTGAGGGCGACCGGGCTCTGCCGGTCCTTGGGGGTGCTCAATCGCCTGGAGCAGGCTCCGCGCCACAGCGTCGTAACCGCTATCAGCCGCCACCATATCAACGCTGCGGACATATCCCTGGTTGCCATCAATCCATAAAATACAGTCCCGCCCATCCTCCTCCGATTCAGGCATTGAGCAACGTCCGCCCTCCCAAACGCTGTTTGTCTGTGGCAGTTTTTGGATGCGACGGCGGGTAAACGGACTCAATGGGGGCATGGATAAAATAACCTATGAGTGACCAGGGTGATCATCGGCCGATCATCCCAGCCAGCCCATAGCTGGTGTTATGAACAGCCTCTATTGTGGAAAAGAATGAAACCATTGGCTACGACCCGATAGATTTGTTCAACTATTCGAGATTGGCAGCATCGGCCCTAAGGGCACCTCGGACATAATACTCGGATATATTAAATGACAATCATTAAAGCTAGAAACGCTCGCCACCAATGGCTGAGCTACACTAGACTAAAGCATTAATTTAAACGTCAATAACCTAAACAGACAACCATGACCCAAGCTACCAAACCGCAACAGGGAATCATGATGACTGAGGCGGCCCTCACCCATGTCCTCGCCCTCAAACAGAAGCAGGGAGATGATCTATGCCTGCGGGTGGGCGTCCGTCAGGGCGGCTGCTCCGGCATGTCCTACCTAATGGACTTTGAAACCGTTGACAACATTGGCGAACACGATGAAGTGTTTGACTACGAAGGATTTAAGGTAATTTGCGACAAAAAGAGCATGCTCTATCTCTATGGTCTCATGCTGGACTATAGCGATGCCCTCATTGGCGGTGGATTTCAGTTTACTAACCCCAATGCAGACCAAACCTGTGGCTGTGGAAAATCCTTTAGCGCCTAGTCCTGGTTACTAGGTTGCATCATCAGGTTAATTAGATTGATTGAGGTGAACGGCACAGCCGATACGGGTTTTTAGCAGCCGTTTCTTTGCAAACTTGGGACCTGATCGCAATGACTAGGTCCTAAGGGGGCTTAAAATAGGAAGGTTTTTTCACCACAACTTTCCATGAGCCAAACCATTGACGAACAGTTTGAAGCCGGTCTGAACCGCTACCAGGCGGGGGAAAGCATCGACACATTAATCCCCACCTTTAAGGACCTCAGTGCGCAAGCCCCCAAAAACAGCGCCATTTATACTTGCCTCGCCTGGCTCTATCTATTGGCAGATAAGCCCAAATCTGCCTATAAGGCAGCCCAGAAGGCCATCAAGATTACGCCTCAAGATCCCCAAGCCCACATCAATATGGCCATTGCAATCCTCGACAGCGGTCGTAAAGGTGTGCGTGAACATGTGGAATTGGCCACCCAACTGGTGATGTCTGTGGAAGAAGTACAGCCAGATATTCGCCAAAACTTTAAAGAAGGATTAACCAGAAAGCCTGACTGGGACAGCCTGAAACGGGTTGAAAAATGGATTTTTGACAGCTGAAACCCTTACAAAACGGGATTTTTTTCTTAAAGATTCCTTGAAGATGCCAGCTTAACCTGTTTGCAAAACTTCATTGATTTATGTAAACAACCCTGGGTATGTAGAGAATTCAATGGTCGATTTTAATCCCCCCGTAGAGAGCTTACTTCAGCTTTTTGTAAGGGTTGCAGGGCAATGATCCCCGCCTTTTTTAGGCCGTTTTCTTTGATCAGATAACTTAATGCGCGAAGCAAAAAGGAACTGATAAGCTTAAAAAAAGGTTCCGATAAGGTTTTCTTTTTATTGGAGCCCACCCCCGTTGCAAGGAGCCTAAAAATGGATAAGCGTGCCGTGGAAGTAAAACCTGACACTAGAAACCATAAGGGATTCTTTGTTCAGGATGGACCCTATGAATTGATGGGTATCGAAAAGTCTGGCTGGGCTTTAATTTGTATCGATGATGCCGTTTGCCACTTTGTTGATCCTGATAATTTACAAGCATCTCAGGGTCTGGAGAGCGATGCTGTATAGGGGTTTCACCCCTCACCCCTGGCATTAACAATCGGTAAAACTCAATGTCTATAATGTGGCTAACCTGAATGGGTTAGCCACATTTTTTTAGGTCTTTTTAGGGCGAAATAAATTGCTAGCGGGTCGTCAAATGATGGCTAATTCAGATAGGAATAATCGATTTTTCTGTCTCTTATAGGGTTATTTAGCCCTCCTTAGTGACGATATGTTTCATTGAAAAACTTTACAAATGTATGTGATCTGGATCCCCAGGCTGGTGGTCTATCTTGTGAGCCTATCGTGGTCGTCTGCTGCTGCTGGCCCATTGATTACGGCACCCCAGGTCGAGATAATAGCCATGGTCCATTCCCCATACCTGACATGAAAGAACGCCTAATTGACTGGCTCAACACGGCATTAATGATTAATCTCTTTTTTGTGTTGGCTAGTTTTGTTTGGTTTGTTGCGGCGCTGGCCGGCCGGGCGACCCAGGTTAATTTGGGTTTTGACCTGTGGTACAGCCTATGGGATCCCCTGTTTATGCCCTCCATTGGCATTCTGATGGCAGGGGCCATTATCAGCGGCATTGTGAGCTGGGTATCGCGTCGATTTTTTGCTGGATAGTCGCGTCGATTTTTTGTAGTAGGGACGTTCCATGGAACGTCTCCACAGAGGTCCTTCAATAA
>CALBPH010000232.1 GCA_937899365.1 uncultured Leptolyngbya sp. | reverse complement strand
ACTTAAAACTCAATCCCAACCCTTGCTTGCTCGCCTATGATGTCACCTCAGTTAGACAGTTTGCTACCCTAGGGTGACAGACGCAAGTGAGGCGTATCCTCATGGATGCAACCCAAGTAGTGCAAGTCTCTGCCCGTGTAGGGTGGATCATTGAGATTAGCCAGCAGGACAATGGCTATCGTTGCTGGGTGATCAACCGTGAGCTAGATGTACTGAGCGATGGATATCTGTACACCACTAGCAGCGCCGCGTTGGCCGCAGGACGCCTGTTTGTAGAGAGGCACTAAATCTTGTACATCTTTTACGACTGACACAACACCCGACGCATGGTCTTCATGTTACCGGGTAAGTCAATGCGCATGGCCTGCTCCAGCAAGAATTTAGGTGCTGGAATCATGGGAGTGGCTTTGACGGAATAGGTGATTAGGGTCCCTTCGCCAAAATCTTCGAGCACAAGGTCGGCGGCAAAATCGGCAAAGGTGCCACGCTCGAGACGGAACTGAATGCTCTGGTGCAGGTGCTCAACCACATGGAGGTAAATTTCTACCTGGGCGGTAAAGAGGATAAAGGCTTTGCGCGCCGCCTGATAGAGCTTGCGAGTGATTCGCTTAGACTGCTGTTTGACTTGATGCTTGACGGACGCTTCGATCTCGCGGCTTTGGGTAATGTCTGGAAAGTAATGAACCCAGCGACTATAGTCGGTAAGCTGTTCCCAGAGTTGCGATCGCACCAACGGTACATACATTTGAGCAGTAACAGCGGCCCCTTTACCGGTGTGGTTATCGGTTGCTATTAGAACGTCGCCGCGCAGCAATGCTGTCTGTCGTGTTGTCGAAACCATAGGATATATAAGGAAAAACTCTAAAGGTATTTAATAAATCACTGGCTAATGTACACCCCCTGACGCAACGGGTCGGCACTAAGTGTGCCGATTTCTACCGATTCGTTGCCATTATTAACCAGACGACGTAAGACTAGTGTCAAGCAGGCACATTATTGCGTAAAACCTTAGTAAACCTTGTTGTTCCCCTGGGAATATATACCTAAGCTTGACCGATGGCTAACCGTTTTCGTTTGCGTCCAATCACCCAACTTTTACTGGCTACCATGGCCATGACCGCCATCGTTTGGATTCTGCGCGGTACCAGCCTACTTTCTTTTTTGCCAGGGATTATTATTTGGCTACTATTATTCGCTTGTTTTGCGATCGCACTATTTAGCAGCTTGCAATCGACCCGATAGGAAGGATGCGAACACCCCATTTCGCCATGTCTGGCTAACCCAAATTTAAATCTTTTCCCAACCAAATATTAAGTTCTTCTTAAATTTGATCTGCTAGGTTGCCCGCAGATGTGAGGCAATCGGCAATGGAACTACTGACTATACTGGGCATATCCCTGCTGCTACTGCTGCTGGGGGACTTTATCGCTACATTTGTCTACCACGTACCTGAGCACGTCTTTGGTCGCTACCACAGCATTGTGCACCACAGTCCCAATCGCAGCTTTGTGAGCTACGCCGTGCGCAAGCACTGCCCCCAGGCCTTACTTCCAGGGTTTTTAGGCGCACTGCCCTATCTGATCTGGGTGCCGTTTCTATGGCCACTGTCTCCCCTGGGTACCGTCATCGGTTTGCTGCTAGCTGAGCTTCATGTCATCTGGCGGCATCAGTTTGCCCCCGACTACCAGACCCCAAAGCTCATCAAAATTCTCTGTCGCTGGTTTTGCATCACCACTCCCGAGCGTCATCGGCTGCACCACCGCAATGCCAATCTAGCGTTTGGTGATGTCTTTACCTTCTATGGCAAGCCGGCCCAGTACTGGCTCACCTTTCTACGTCAGCTCAAACGTCAGTGGGTTTAGGGCCATCCCCAAACCCTGAAAATATTTGGCGCGCGGCTTGTCTGTTTTTATCCAACACATGGCAGCCGCAGACGTCCTGTTAATCTTTAAAGGATAAATCGGCTCACCGGCGCAAGGAGTATCATGGCCATCCAAACGGTTTCGACAACGCCCTTTTCAGATCAAAAACCGGGCACGTCTGGGTTGCGTAAACAGGTTGCTGTTTTTCAGAAACCTAACTATTTAGAAAATTTTGTTCAGTCTATTTTTGATAGCCTAGACGGCTATCAGGGCCAAACCCTGGTGGTTGGTGGAGACGGTCGTTTTTACAATCGCCAAGCGATTCAGATCATTCTAAAAATGGCGGCGGCCAATGGCTTTGGCAAAGCCCTAGTGGGTCAGGGGGGCATTTTTTCCACCCCAGCCGTATCATGCATCATCCGAAAATATAAAGCCTTTGGTGGCATCGTTCTATCTGCTAGCCACAACCCCGGTGGTCCCGATGGCGACTTTGGCATTAAGTACAACATCGGCAACGGCGGTCCGGCCCCAGAAAAGGTGACCAGCGCCATTTTTGAGCGCAGTAAAGTCATTGATGAATACAAACTTTTAGACGTTGAAGACGTCAACCTGGACCGGGTAGGCACCACCTCCCTCGGTAATATGACCGTCGACGTGCTAGATGCGGTCAATGACTATGCCGCCCTGATGGAAACCCTGTTTGACTTTGAGCAAATCCGTCAGCTGCTCACATCGGGCAGTTTTAACATGTGTATGGATTCGCTCCATGCGGTGACGGGTCCCTATGCCAAAGCTATTTTTGAAGGACTGCTGGGGGCACCCCAGGGCACGGTACAAAATGGTGAACCCCTAGAAGATTTTGGTGGTGGTCACCCTGACCCCAACCTGGTGTATGCCCATGACCTGGTAGAGGTGATGTTTGGTGCCAAGGCCCCTAGCTTTGGTGCGGCCTCCGATGGCGATGGCGATCGCAACATGATCCTCGGTAACAACTTTTTTGTCACCCCCAGTGACAGTCTGGCCGTGTTAGCCGCTAACGCTACCCTGGTTCCCGGCTACCGTAGCGGCATTACCGGTGTGGCCCGCTCAATGCCCACCAGTCAGGCCGTGGACCGCGTTGCCGAAAAGATGGGCATCGACTGCTACGAAACCCCCACCGGTTGGAAATTCTTTGGTAACCTGCTGGATGCTGACAAGGCCACCCTCTGCGGTGAAGAAAGCTTTGGCACCGGCTCCAACCACGTGCGGGAAAAAGATGGCCTATGGGCGGTGCTATTTTGGCTTAACATCTTGGCGGTAAAAGGTCAGTCGGTTGAGGCCATCGTCAAAGAGCACTGGGCCACCTACGGTCGTAACTACTACAGCCGTCATGACTTTGAAGGCGTTGATACAGCCATTGCCAATGAGCTGATGGACGGGTTACGATCGCAGCTGCCCACCCTCAAAGGCCAACCGCTAGGCAGCTACACCGTCTCCTATGCCGACGACTTTAGCTACACCGACCCCATCGACCACAGCGTCAGTCAAAAGCAAGGCATCCGCATCGGCTTTACCGACGGCTCTCGCATCGTCTTCCGCCTATCGGGCACTGGCACCAAAGGAGCCACCCTGCGACTCTATGTCGAAAGCTACGAGCCCGATGCAGCCAAGCACGACATCGACACCCAAACTGCCCTGGCTCCGCTGATTCAGCTCGCTGACCAAGTCGCCAAAATTAAGGAATTAACTGGGTTTGATAAGCCCACAGTAATTACCTAAGCCCAGGCTCAGCCGATACCCCTTCCCCTCCTGGGAGGGGCAACGGGGTGGGTTGCGACCGTTAGTTAACGCGGTTGAAACCCACCCCGTCTTTCAGACACCCCTCCCAAAAGAGGCTGGAAATTCTGACTTACTGCCCAGGCACACCGACGCTACTCTTCACCTGCTGCTTATCCGCGCTCTTGCCATATTTCTCTGCCACAGCGGTCACTTCAGCCACCCGCTCCGCGTTGGTAACCTCTTCAGCTGTGCTTGCCTTGATCTTGGCGTCTTCTTTTGCCTTGAGACCATTTTTGACCCGACTCAAAAAAGACGTGGTAAAGCCCACCCCCAAATAGACTGTGCTCAGGAGAACCCAGCCTTCGATGACGTAGGTCATCATGTGATTTAAGGTTTCAACAGTCATGATGCGTTCCCGTCGGCAAAAACATCTTCGATTACAGGGCAGAAGGACAGGCCTCCTTAGAGCATCCTGGGGTGCCCGATATTGCATCTGTCAGCTTAACTAGGACAATAGCTATCCCCAAAAGCCTTAACGTGCAACAGTTAACCCAAATCGCAACCGACAAATACATCCATCGGTTGCAATACAAACCATTTTCATCCCTATTTAAGCAGGTTCTTTTTGGGATCGGGACTGATTGCAAGAAATATTTGAACCTTGTTTTTATACATTTGGGCCTCACTTTTATACGGACAGCCCCCAGCACCTAAGAGGCATCCAAGCCCTTTCACAGCTGTATCGGAGAGTGCGGCACTATCACCACAGGACACTGTTCGGTATGGTGAAATACCGAACGTCACTGTCTGTGGATATGTCTAAGCGCCTATCTTTTCAAACCAAATTTACCTACGGTGTTGGCGAATTAGGCACAGCGATTCCCATCGGCCTATCGATTTTTTATCTGCTGTTTTTTCTGACAGAGGTGGTGGGGCTTTCCCCTACCCTGGCAGGAACGGTGCTGTTACTGGGTCGGGTGTGGGATGCCGTCAACGACCCTGTGATTGGTTGGCTGAGCGATCGCACCCGGTCTCGATGGGGGCGTCGCTATCCATGGCTGGTGTTGGGGGCGCTGCCCCTGGGCTTTTTCTGCTTTATGCAGTGGATTGTGCCACCGCTGGAATCGCAAACGAGTCTGTTTATTTATTACGTGCTGATGGCCATGGGGGGCTATGCGGCATTTTCAGTGATTATTTTGCCGATGGTTGCGATCGCAACCGAGCTCACCCCCGACTATGACGAACGCACCAGCATCATGTCCGTGCGGTCAGCGGCCAATATCATTGGTTCGGTGGTGGGGCTGGTGCTCGCCCAGATTATTTTTGCCCTGGTGGAAAACACCCGACGGCAGTACATGATCCTCGGCGGCGTCAGCGCCATTGTGATTGTGCTGGCCATCGCCGTCTGTGTGGTGGGGACCTACGGTCAATATCGGCCCGTCCTCAAACAACAGACCCAGACATCGGGTCATTCGGTCGGATTTCAGCTCCGTCGGGTCTTTCAGAATCGCGCGTTTCGCTGGGTCATGGGAGTCTATCTGTGCTCCTGGGTGGGGGTGCAGGTAACGGCGGCAATGCTGCCCTACTTTGTCACCGACTGGATGCACCTGGGTGAGCAGCACTTTACCCAAATGGCCATCGCAGTCCAGGGCAGCTCAGAAGCGATGCTACCGTTCAGGCTCTGGATCGCGAAGCGCACCCGCAAACAGAAGGATTACGTTATCGGTGCCCCCATCGCCCTCATTGGTGTCGGTCTGCTGGGGCTAGTGCAGCCGGGTCAGGTGGTATCGATGTATATCGTGGGGGCCACCATTGGCGTGGGGGTATCTACCTTTTATCTGGTGCCCTTTGCCATGCTGCCCGACGTGATTGACGATGAAGAAGTGCGCACGGGTGAACGCCAGGAAGGCATGTTTATTAGCTTGATGGTGTTTTTGCAAAAAGTTGGGGTTGCGATCGCAATATTCCTATCAGGCTGGATGCTCGACTGGGCCGATCAAATCGGGCCAGACACTCGACTGAGTGTGATCCGTCTCTTAGCCAGCGCCTTGCCCGGCCTTTTAATCTTTGGCGGCGTCTACTGCGTCTATCGCTATCCCCTCACCCGCAGAGCCCACCACCGCATTCGCCTCCAGTTAGAGCGCAATCGCAAACACCCCCATAAAATCCCATAATTAATTTTCGTAGGGGCGTTTCATGGAACGCCCCTACGAAATTATTGCCCCTTAACCCTCACTATTTTTCTATGCAAACCACTGCTGACTATTACTGC
>CALBPH010000231.1 GCA_937899365.1 uncultured Leptolyngbya sp. | reverse complement strand
ATCACCATCTCCATTAATAACCTTGTAATGAATCTCAGCACCCGAATGACGTATCCATATCCGTGGTGGAGAATTCACAAACGCGCCTAAACCGTCAAAAACTAAACCACCACCCGCGAAACCACCATCACCATCGAGAGACAGTGTACCTACAAGCCAGGTTGCTGTCGTTCCGTTGTACGTAAATGTTTCAAAGGCTTGTCCAGCTGTAGCAGCCCCGTCACCACCTTGGTAGGTGAAAATAGGATCCTCGGCAATGTTATAGAACCAGGTCAAATAGGTTCCGCTCCATAAAATTAGTTCACCAGGGGTAAACGTTCTAGCTGTCGCAGCTCCAGATGCATTAAGTTCCCAGAACTGTTTATAAATTTGATCAAATGCAAACGGATCTTCGTCAATTGATAACCCAACTTCTACAATTCCGCCTTGACTATGAGCCGCTTCAGCTTCAATGGTTGCTGTGGTTAGAACACCTGTGACAATTGCAAAATTTTGTACTTCCACGGATGGAAAAGGGCCAATAGGTTTTCCCTCTCCATCAAATTGCATCGGTGGAGCTGTATTGATATCAAGCTTTAACCAACCGTCTTTATCACCACCAACTTGTCTAGATTCAGAATATCCATTGACATTCTGGATCAGAATAGATTGTGTACCAGGGTAGGTATATAGGTTAGTCGTGTCATCAGAGGTTTGATAGTAGTAGGATAAGTTCTCTACTTCGGCTGTTTGAATGCCCGTGTACCGGGTAGCTTCTGTTGCTCGTCTCCATTTATCATCACTGGTTTCTTGAAAAAGATAGCTATAAAATTGCCAGCTCCAGGGGAACACGTCAAATGCGGCTTGCGCTTCACCTGTGAGTAATGGTCTCCACATACTGTACGGCTCAAAAAGCTGATTTATCGCAATTGTGGGGCCTGTGTATGTTGAGTAAATGAGTTTAGCGTTACCCGTATAGGGAGTAGCTAAAACAATCGTTCCAGCTGCCTCAGCAGTGGCTACAGGTGGAGTTCCACCCGACGCTTCAGTGTCAGGAAATATTCTAAAATTCTGTCCCTTTAATTGAAAATCTGAAACAAAATAGTTGAGTGCGTACTCGGTTCCACTCACCAAGGGAGTATCAACGTTTTGCCAGAGAAGAATTCCATCGGTTGAATAGACCTTATAAACAACGGCTAAGAGATCGCCATTCGCTGGGTTACCACTTGGGATAGTCCCCACTCCACTAGTGAAGGTAACGATGCGTTCAAAATCACCGTAGTTTAAAGGATCTACCGTTGCTTGTGGTCCTCTGGAAACAAAGGCTTCTTTTACATTAATCAGCCAATGAGGTGCCCAGATCGTAGTAGATTCATTTCCTAATGACGGTATCGGATCATTGTAATAAAACTGAACCAGGGCATCACCGATTGCGATCGCATAGTTTTTCCAGGCTACATCTCCGGTTTGGAAAAAGGCTTCCATACAGGCACGACCAAGGGCGGCCTGACCTTCGGTAGTACCCGCAGATCCTGGGAAATATCCCCCTCGCCCCAGGACATTATGGAATGCGTTGACCGTGACATAGTTAGCATTAGCCGCTAACGGTAACGTATCCCTCGTGTATGTCTGTAACCAGGTGAGTGATCCAGCAAGCCAGGTGTCGATATCCCCATCAACCAGTAAATCTGCAAAGTTAGATTCTTCACCTGTAATATCCTCCTTGAATACGGCTTGGATCTCCCATGCATCGGGACCTAGTGGGATGACAGACCACTCATCACAAAAATAAGCTGACCTAGCCAAGCTCTCGTGTGGAGACCATAGAAATGCATCTACACCAACATAAAGTGATAATTCGGTTACCAGAGTGTCTTTCTCTACAGTGGTAAGCCCGACTCGTCGAAGATTCCACTGACGGGCAATAGAGATAGTTTTATTAACCCGACTAACATACCCATCCCCGAGTTCGGATTCACTATAGGGGATACGGGTCGTATTGGTGATATCCCAACTTGGAGATAGCGTTAGTGTAGGCAGATTAGCCATTTATTACATATAATTATTTTATTAGATAAAGATTTTAGCTTATAAGCGTGTCAGACGACCTACTCACTTACTACTTAATTAAGGGCTCGGTGGGGGGTGGATGTTTTATCGCTGGAACACTGGTATGGACCCCATCCGGTGTTGTACCCATTGAAAATATCAAAATCGGACAGAAAATTCTAGCGTTTGATCACAAAGGGCAGATTCGAGCAACGGAAGTACTCGCAACCCATATACATGAGAGCAAACGACTTCTAACTGTCCATTACTGGGGAGGTGTTCTAACTACCACTCCCAATCATTGGTTTTATGTCGATGACCTTGACTCGTTTGAGTACGCTGGCAAGCTTAATCGAGATGCGGCTCTAAAGGATCGAAAGGGAGGGATTCGACCGGTTGAATGTACAGAACTTCTTGAAAAAGGGGATACGGTTTATAACCTTCAAGTCAAGAAATACCACACGTTTCTAGTTGGAAAACATGGTATCCGTGTTCACAACGGTGGTGGTGGTAAGTCTGGTAGATCTCCAACGGAACAAGATAATGCAGCTCTGTCACGTTCGACGATTAAAATTATTGAACTCATCTCTGAAGGCCCCATTGAAGGCTTTAAAGCAGGGCAGGATATTCGAGACAATATTTTCCTAGATGATACTCCAGTTAGGAATTCAGATGGAACCCTAAATTTTA
This sequence comes from uncultured Leptolyngbya sp., assembly GCA_937899365.1. Taxonomy (GTDB): domain Bacteria; phylum Cyanobacteriota; class Cyanobacteriia; order Phormidesmidales; family Phormidesmidaceae; genus Leptothoe. Next base: position 3,179 of record CALBPH010000231.1, on the reverse strand, counting down.
CGAACTATGGGGTTGACTGGCGGCAAGGAATGGCTACACAACCTTATATTCCTGGATATGGCGATGAAGTTGGATCGGAAACATCAGTGGGACAAGATGTAACCACCACATTCCCAATAACCCGACAGATTATTAATAATCAAATGGATGCTATTCGCATTCGATTAGGGTTTCAACTTCAACGTTTTGAAGATGATGGTGATATCAAAGGAGAAGTTGTCACATTTTTTATTCGTATTAAAGAGGGGAATGGGCCGTTTGTTTTAAGATACTCGCAACAAATAAATGCAAGATTTGAAACACTCACCGAGTACGATTACTATTTTCCTGTTAATAATGTTGAAGGAACTATTGATTCGTTTACGGTGAGAATAGAATCGGATTCTCCGGACACCAGTGATACTAAGGTTCAGAGAACGGTTCGATGGCAATCTTATACAGAAGTTATTGAGCAGAAATTAAATTATCCTCATAGTGCAATTATCGCTCAAAGTTTTGCTGCTGAACAATTCAGTTCTGTACCCTCTAGATCTTATTTCCTTGGAGGGTTACGGTGCCGAATTCCTACAAATGCTGTAATCACTGAAGATGGAGGATTAAATTTCTCAGGACCTTGGGACATGGGGTTATACCGGTCTTTTGAGGCTGTGTCTGATCCCGCATGGCAGTTACTTGAATTGCTTACAAATGAGCGATTTGGATTAGGTAATCGGATATCAATAAATCAAATCTCATTAGCATCATTATATGAATTGAGTTTTCATAATAATGAAATTGTGTCAGATGGGTTTGGTGGAACTGAACGTCGATATTTGTGTAACACGGTCATGCAAAGCACGGAAGATGCTCATGACCAGATACAGCTTCTCTTAAATGCGTGTAACGCTCATTATTATTGGGGTGGAGACAAGATTTATTTTTGGCAAGATAGACCGGCATCTCCTGTAAGTCAGGTTACCAATGCCAACATAGTTAGTGGAACATTCAAATATGCATCCACAGATATCCGATCCAGAAATAGCATTTGTAATGTTGTTTGGAATGATCCGGGGGATAACTATCGTCGAGCAATGGAACCGGTTGATGTTCAAGAAGCGATTGATCGATATGGAATCCGTCAAGTTGATTTCACAGCTCCTGGTTGCACATCCAGAGGGCAAGCGGTTCGTGCTGGTCGAAGACGGGTTTATACAGATCTATATGAAACTGAAACCATCACATTTTCCATGGGTATATTCGGGATTAAATTCCGACCTGGGGATGTAATAGAGATTTTTGATTGGAAGAAACCTAACCAGCGGTATGCAGGATTAGTGCTATCTGGGACAACGCTTCAAATAACATTAGATGCACCAGTTATTTTGCCTGCTGGAAGTACATTTAATTTGCAATTAACACTTCCAATTGACGGTGAATTAATTTTAGAAGAACGTGCGATCGCAAACTCACCAGGAACTCATCAAACATTAGATGTGACTGCACCATTTTCAGTCGCACCGGTATCAGGAGGAGTTTGGAGCATAAATATAATTGCTTCCAAAGAATTCCGTGTTTTAGGGATGCGAGCAAAAACCGATGATGAAAGTATTATTGAAATTGTAGCGGGTGAATATTTTGATCAAAAGCAAAATTTAATAGAAAATGGATTTTCGCTTGAAGAAATTACACCTCCAATAACAATTCCAACGGTTGTTCCTACACCTGAAATTGTTAGATTAAGAGACATTATAATAAGCACAACGTTAACATTAGAAATTAGTTGGACTGAGCCTACAGACAGTAATGGAAATCGTGATTTATTTGTATCTTCTTATCAGTATCAATATCGTCGTGGTGTGAATGGTACATGGTCAGATACTCGCACTGTTACAGCGACCAATGCTCGAATAGAAGGGTTGATTGAAGGGACTTACTTCGCCCGAGTTGCAACCGTTTATCTGACCGGTAACGTGTCAGTTTGGAAGGAAAGTCAACCCTTCTTAGTGACAGATATTAATTTGTATTTGAACTATCGCAGACCTAAATCTGCGATAACAATTTTCTAACGGAGATTTTACTGATGGCGGATTTCGATTACTTAGTATTGGATGGTGACTCAGGCCAATTAAAAATTAGAGCCGAAGATTTGGGACTGGATGGTAATAATGTCCGAATTCTTGGTCATAAATTCAAATCTAGTGAGATTGGGGCTATCGCTGATCCAGCCGCAACGGATGAAACAGGATCATCAACTGCGATCGCGTTACTAAAAGGAGCGTTAAGAGAACTTATAGGAATCAATCAAAACCCAGGTGGTTCAGGTCCAAGTTACGCAGAAGGTGCTACACCATCATCCGTTAGTGTGACTCCGACTGAGACAACAGTGGCCACCATTGATTGTCGTGGGAAGTCCAGACTCAGCATTACTTTTGAAAATGCTGGAACAACCGCTCTTGATAGTTTTCAAACCAAGATTCGAACTAACAGCACGTTTAGTTTTCATTTTCCTGAGGTAACCAATGCCGCAGGATATACGACCAATAGTAGTGACCAGACTGGAAACGCTACAGCACTGATTAGAAAAGCCAATGGAGACCCGACCGGGTTAACGGGTGGAAATTATGTGTGGATTCGTCTGAATGTCGAGGGTATTGAATCGATTGAATTTACAGCTACGGTAGCTATCGGGAGCACGACATTAAATGCCTGGTGGATTGTCGAATAGAGTCAAAACGGTGGGGCTATTTCTTGAGTCGCAATAGCTCGTATCGTCCAACTTGTGGGACAAATAGCTAGCACCTGGTCACCAACGATCTGAATCACTTCGTAAACTCGATAGTTTGATTGTCGGTGTTGCCCGATTAGATCACCCTTTCGCAGAGTTTGGATGACTGGGGCGCTTTCAGATTCTGCGCTCATACAGAAATGGTGATCATGGAGCTGAAATGGTTCTTTTTTCAAGATAACCACACTATTTACCGGTTATGCTAAGTATGGTTAATCAACCTTGATAGGGTGGCTTATGAAGCCTCGGGTGCCAGGTAATGGAATCGTTGGGACACCCTAGCTCTATAGATATTGATTCTTGTAAAAAGTAAGCGGGAATTGGAAATTGTCAAACCCGTTACATTTTAAGCAGATTGTCATTTTTCAAAAAGGTTGCTACAATCGCCCCACTAGAAATTTAGTCATTTGCGCAC
>CALBPH010000230.1 GCA_937899365.1 uncultured Leptolyngbya sp. | reverse complement strand
GGTGGATATTAAAACCTATCTGCGTAAACTGGCTCCACTGCAGAATCGTTACTTGCACAATGACCTGCATTTGCGGGATGTGCCCCCAGATGAGCCCATTAATGCCCATTCCCATTTGATGGCGATGACGTTGGGTAACAGCGAAACGGTGCCAATTTTAGACGGGCAGCTGGCGCTGGGTACCTATCAGTCAATCATGCTAGTGGATTTGGATGGTCCTAGGCAGGGGCGGACGGTGTTGATTCAGATTTGTGGCGTGTAGGCGTTAACTGGTACCGTCAGGCATCGGCAGGTTAGCCAGGGGCAAAATAGTTGGCAGATGTATGGGTAAAGGGTGTCTGGTGATGCTGTCTTGATAGGCTAGCTGTTCATGGTATCCAGAAACTTTTTTAACAGGCTAATCAACGTTTTCGTTTCCGTTTTACTCAAGTTTTCCAAAAGCTGATTTTCCTGTTCGAATAGTACGGGCATAACGTTATCAACTTGTTCAAGCCCCTTGTTTGTCAACTGAACGGTGACGCTACGCCGGTCGTTAGGGTCTCGCAACCGAGTAACCAGACCGGCTTTTTCAAGACGATCAATGCGATTGGTCATAGCTCCTGAGGACAGCATCAGCAAACCATAAAGTTCGGTTGGCTTGAGCTGATAGGGAGGCCCCTGTCGTCGGAGTGTGGCCAACATATCGAAGGACCAAAGCGTTAGGTCAAAGTCGGCCAATACGCTTTCTCGCTGCTTTTCCAGCAGGCGAGAAAGCTGCAAGATTCGCCCAATCACAGCCAGGGACGAGAGATCCAACTGGGGAGATTCGCGCTCCCACTGGGTCAAAATTTTATCGATTTTATCTTGTGTCATGGCTCCATTATATCTTGATATCAAGATACTTGATTTTTATCTTTGCATTGAGTATCTTGATATCAAGATAAATATTGAAATGGGTTTAGGCGCTTGTGCGTAAACCGGTAGCCCCTGTTAACGGAGGACAATATGCAGATCAAACGACTTGATCACATTGGTCTTCGGGTGATGCATGTGGAGCGAGTGATGGAGTTTTATCAAGCTCTCGGATTCATGGTCATTCGGAAAGATGAAAAGGAACGAGTTTTTGTGGTTAAACACCCCAGCGGTATTGAGATTAATTTGATGGATAGTCCTAAACAGGTAAGGATGCATTGTAATGGTGTATGAAGAGCCAAATGGCCCCGATGTGATTCTCCAACTTTTTCGAAAACGATAATGTCTTTCTCACGAGTCTTGATACTCGTTGTCGTAGGGTACAGTTGAATCGCTCAATATGATTGGTCTGCCCACTCTCCTTGCCAACCGGTCGATGCCGCTTGTTCGGTAGCACGGTTTCGTAAGCCTCCCAGAAATCGGTATAGCAGACAGCGCATTGCCGGTAAATCGGCGGTAGAGAGTGCCATAACGCCCGAGCCCCTGCTCGGCTACGGTCACCCACATGAGCCCCCACGATTTCTCGACTTTGACGGTCGATAGCGAGCCAAATCCACTGCTTGTTACCTTTGTTCCCCACAAACGACCATGCTTCATCGCATTCGAGGGTCAACTGTCCTTTTTTTTTGCACGCACCTTCGCATGGCGCGGTACCTGTGCGTATTTCTTGTTCACATAGCCTTGCAGCCACACCTCTGAAACATCAGCGACTCTAGCAATGCCAGCCAGCGGAATCTTCTCCAGCAACAGCTTGTCAATCAGACCTTTGGTCTCGGGGCTGATCACCTTGTTCTGAGGGGCTTCGACGAACTGCCTGCCGCAGTCGTTACAGAGATGATTTTGCTTGCCATTATGGATGAATCCATTCTTGACAACGTTTTCAGAATTACACTGAGGGCAGAGCGGTAGAGCAGTAGACACGGAAAATTTAGATGGCTACTTGACTATTTTCGCCGATCTCGACGAGCGATTACATCCCTGATCGGCTGATTATCCTTACACGTTAGGGACTACCAAGGTCGGGGTAGTCCTTAAAGAGTAAGGACTACCAGGAATGGGGTTTATGGGAATCTACAGGGAGGAAGTATAGGCTCGGGAGACAACACAGTGGGAGTACCGAATTGGCTTATACTCTCCAGGAAACAACCATACTGGTACTTCACATCCAACCGTTGTGAAAAGATAGTATGAGAATTTTTGATACCGTCCCCTTCATATTGAACGACAATTCCCGTATACGGTACCCCTGTTTCACTCGTCAAATTATAGGTAATTGGATACTCTTCAATAATCCCCTCCAAACCTTCTAGCGCAAGAGATGCCTGCATCTCAGGCCAGAGTTCAGAATCAGCCTGTTGTACACCGCTGGCTAGGGCCATTGCATTAAAGATCTCCTCAGGAAAGTCACTGTCTGACTGCCCCACCGGTTGATAAATTGATCTCACCGGATGCCCTTCTAATGGGCGTTTAGCAATTCGCGGCGCATAGCCCATCGGTTCTACCCACTCCCAGGAACTCTGTAGTAGCCGCAAGGCTGGATACAAGTGGTTTAATGGTTCGGAGCGTTGATGTATTTGACCCAGTAGGTTACCAATCTCCGGAATCAGGTCATCGACTGAACAATCACTGGGCAAATTTTCTTCAGGTATGTCCATATTCAAAAGCGCTTGACAGTAATCTGGTAAGGACTGCTTTAACGCCTTTTCCCAATGCTTTTCAGAGTCATGGTCTAAACTTGATGTAATCTCTTGAACAAGGCTCCTCTTGGTTACGGTATCAAGTTCTGCTCCATCATTTGAGAACTTCAGTGCCGTGTTTATTTTCTGCGTAAGATCTTCATCGAATAACAACTCATGGTTGCCCTCGTCTAGAACAATGTCTCCATTGATGTCAAATATACGGACATGGTAACCATCACCAATCTTCGCTACAAACACTAAATTATTACCGTCTGATGGCAGATCATCAACACTCTCAAGGGTCATTAAGTTTAGGTCATACTCCTCTCTAGGATTGGCCAATCTAGAAAACAATAATGCCCAAAAACCTCCTGAACCCGTTGGCACAACTGCTTTAATCTTAGGTTCAATAGCCGCCATCATCAGAGCGTATTGAGCCCCTTGGGATTGTCCCAGGGCCATGACTGACTGTGTTTGTAAACGAAAATGGGTTTCTCCTTCTGGCAATGTTGGCCCTTCACAGTCAGCCAACACATCGGGAGAGATTTTGAGACGTTCCAACGCTGACAACAAAATACGCTGTTCAAATATCCCCTGACGAAACGTATCTCGATAGGCCGAAAGATTGACTGGGTTGAGATAGATACGACCGCCCAACAACTCTGAAAAAACCATGGCAGCTATATTATCTAGACGCTCTGGATTAAGAGGCAACGCACTGCTAACGGCAGCAAAGCCGTGGCGGGCTACCACATCGGCAGGACCACGATCGGGCAGGCGCTTGAGGGCTGGGAGAAAACCGCGATCGCGCAGTCGATTGAGGAGTCGGTTTAGATCAGGTTGGGGAACAGGACCGCGATCGACTACCTGGGTACTGAGTCCTCCGGTACCGTGGTAGTAGGCCACTAATGGATACCCCGCTGGGGGCATTGGTGTTTTGGGTAAGGTTAGAACCACGGGCACCGTCTGATACCTCTGAAGTTCTGGGTTATGATGATCGTCGAAAACAAATAACCCTTCGCGCTCACCGTATTCAAAGTAGGGGGGAAAGCCTTTTTGGAATTGAGGTAATTTAATCTGAGCGGTAAATTTGCAATAGTCTACATCTGAGATGACATGATTCGGATCATGCTCTAGTGCTTTTATATCAGGGGTGTAGGTCTGCGAAACCTTTTTGGAAAGTTTGGCCATGTCAGCCACCACATCCCCGGTGGTGAACACTGTAGCCGCAACAACAGTGTCTCGATTAATGCCTAACTGGTCGAGGGTTTCCCACAGGGGTTGATAGAGCGTGTAGGCACGAAACTTACGCCGCATCTGGCCCTGGGGAACATCTCCCTGCCGCAGTTGGACAAAGGTGTCTGTGGTCTGTAGGGGGTTGTTGTTGGCATCTTTTAGGGAATCGAGCACCACATAGGCATACTGTCGCTTGGGATGTAACACGATCCCTGGATATGGGGAAATCGCCAACAAATAGTTGGGAACATAAAACGGATCGGGGGCTGGGGTGGATGCTACAACGGGGAATAGTCGATGAGGAGAATGGGGGACTCTAGCTTAGCTGGGATGAGATCGTCAATGAGGAGGGGAGCGAGGGGTTGGATAAAGCGGAAATAACCGGCTGCGGTGGTGGGGAAATGGGGACGATCGCTCGCAATCGTTTTTAGGCGCTTAAATAAACCAAAACCGTTACTTGAAAAGACAGGAAAACCAGACAAATCAGGCTGATTATTTTCATTGAGACGCAAATCAGACGGATAGGGAAGGTCATAGAAATATTCTTCGTCCTGTAAATCGGCATTGAGGTCAAAGATGACCGTTGTTGTAGCTTCTGCAGTTTGGGCAAAGGCTACTGATTGAGGTAGTTTTGAGGTAATCCAAAAAATACTGCAGGTGATGGTGGGCAATAAACCCATGGTGCGCCAGTATTGGGAGCTTTTAGGAAACACTGAGGATGTCATCTAGTTTTGCAGGCATCTGTATTGCAGGCATCTGATAAGTAGTATATGGGGATAAGGCTCTAGCCACACACTAAACACGCTATACAAATGTAAATGGCAGCATTTCAATCAACAACAGTGACATCTGCAACAAACTCTTCAATTCGTTCTAGATTTTGCTGAACTCGCCCAGACTTCCGCGCACCATAATGCAATTCTCCAAGGGCAATGCTGGGGATGAAAACTTCATCAGATTGCCGAAGTTGGTTAATGATCGATGCTTGCCCAGCAAATAGACCGATAATGATATTAGTATCGAGCAAATAGCTACCACTCATCCAAGTCTACCTGTCCGCAATCTTCCTCAATAGCATCATGCATTAGGGTTAGATCATCCGATTGGATAGAACCAGCAAACTTAAGCAGCTTGTGGCCAGGTGTGCCTTGAGTTCTGACCTTGCCTAACATACGAGCAAATTGAAGAACTTGCTGCTGTAGGGACTGCGGCATATTGTTTAGTTGCTCAATGACTTGATCGATTTTGGATAAGCTCATTTTTACCTCCTTCTTAAGCCAATTTTACAAGTTTCTAAAAGGCTATAGCTACAATTAGTCAGGACGTACAGTGGCCCATGCGATCGCTTTGTCGTTTGACCGATCACGATCGGTATTGTTACATCAACGCCTAGATTATAAATTCCGTCTGCTCTTGCGTAAGGTTAGCTAACAGGGCGTTGCCCGTATCTGCCGCAGGACCTATGTTATGTTAAGTCAGCTGATTTCCAATTCCACTTGAGATTAACCGTTTTTCAAAGTACTTTTGATAAAGTTCACATGCAATCATGACTCTTTCCCCAATATATTTTGCTAGTCCCATATTTGTCAGTTTTAAGGATATTGGTGCTGCCAGCTTAATGGGTTCATTGGCATAAACTACTTCTGAATACGCTTTAAAGAGGTCTTGATCTTGTTCTAAATCTATTAAGTGACGACGTAGATGAGTCGCATATACTCCTTGTTCAGTTGGTGCTTCTTGTAGAATTTGTGCTAGTGATACTTCATAAGCATTTGCATGTGAAATCGCCCTCCATAATAGATGAGGATTGCCACCAACCATTTTCATTAGAAGCTTCGCGGAATCCATAGTCCAATTTATTCCACTCTGTTCGATCAATGATTGCACTTCCAACTCATTAAATTCCCTCAATGAAAATTTACTACCAATATGAAAAGGCGACTGATTTAACTTGGAAGTAAAGTCAACATCTTGAGTATGGGTAATGAAGAAGCGTAACTTATCTCTATATCTGTCCTGTTGATA
>CALBPH010000229.1 GCA_937899365.1 uncultured Leptolyngbya sp. | reverse complement strand
AGTTTGAAACTCTTAACTTTTTATGCCAAACGTCACAGCTCCAGGAAAAACAGTTGCCTGCAAAGCCGGGGCCAACTTGCGCCGCGTACTTTTAGACAATGACATTGCTCTCTACAATGGCAATGCAAATTTGATTAATTGCCGGGGCATTGGTAGCTGTGGTACCTGTGCTGTGCTGATTGATGGCGAGGTGTCCGCTCCCAATTGGAAAGACCGGGGGCGGCGCTCGCTACCTCCCCACAACCCGGAGCGACCGTTGCGGCTTGCGTGCCAGACACGGGTGTTAGGAGACATTACGGTCACCAAATATGACCAGTTTTGGGGACAAGGACAGACAGTGCAGTGGTAAAGCGTCAGATTTGCTTCGAATTTTAAGTGCAAATAGGAGCAAAGTTGTTAGAGTTAATAGCGCTGTTTCTCTAGATGGCGCCCTAATTTTTAGGAACTGGGCAATGATAAAAACGGTGGTAGTAAGGAGGGGATAGACGAATGAATAAGTTCATCCTAGGGGGGATTCTGGCTGCAATTTCCCTGATGGCAATCTACGGCACTAGTGCCTCTAATCAGGTGATATCCCGTGTGGATGGTACTGATCCTACCTCTACTCAAAGTAACTTTGGTCCGGCCAACTCAGCCAGTGGCGGCACCGCTGTTGCGCTCAACCCTGACGAAGCGTCTGGGGATGACCCGTTTGTAGAGGTGAGTGCCCAGACGCCGTTGGAAAAAGCGGGGACAATTCCCCAGCGCCAGACCGTTGGCACGACGCCAAATTTTGGGGCGACGCCCGCGAATACAGGGGATGATACGGATGGTGCGGTTGTTGAACCGGCTCCGCCTGCACCAGAACCACCTGCAACCCCCGCTGAAGAGGCTCCAGCTGCTCCAGCTGCTCCAGCCCAGGCTGAAGAGCCAATTCGGGCACTGTGGTAGCAGCGGATATCTGGGTCAGGGATGGCAGTTCTCGGTCTGAAACAGGCTGGTTTTAAGGGTTTATTTAAGGGTGGTTAATAGCAATCTATGGGGCAGGCAGATGTATTGGTGATTGGGGGCGGCATAGTTGGGCTTGCGATCGCAACCGAACTCCGCCACCAAGGCGCTACCGTTACCGTACTCAGCCGTGATTTTAATGCCGCTGCAGGCCATGCGGCAGCCGGCATGTTGGCCCCTAGCGCCGAGGGGTTAACCGGCCCCCTGTTAACCCTGAGTCAGCGCAGTCTGGCCCACTATCCCGACTGGAGCCATAAGCTCGAAGAACTGACCGGTCAAGAGACCGGCTATTGGCCCTGTGGCATCCTCACCCCCCTGCTATCGCAACCGCCGGCCTCACCAGAGCTGTTGGGGCCGGTGGCCATTCACAACTATCAACCCCACCTGAGCACCAAAGTCACCGGAGGATACTGGTATCCCGCAGAGGGACAAGCCGATAGCCGGGCTTTGCTCAAAGCGCTCCGCATGGCGGCCCAAGAGCTAGGTGTAGAAATCCAAGAAGGTGTGACTGCCCAGGCCTTTTTACAACACAATCACCACGTTAACGGTATTCTCACGTCCCACGGTCAGCAGCAGGCTGGTCACTATGTATTGGCAGCTGGCGCCTGGTCTAGCGAGTTGTTGCCTGTGCCGGTAAAGCCTCGCAAAGGCCAGCTAGCGGCGCTGCTAACACCGACCGACTCTCCCTATCGGCTCAATCGCGTTCTCTACGGTGAGCACATCTATATCGTGCCCCGTCAGGATGGGCGAATTATTCTAGGGGCTACTAATGAGGACGTGGGGTTTGCCCCCCATAACACCGCTGCTGGTGTGTCCCAGCTGCTAAACGAGGCCACCAGGCTGTATCCACCCCTGGCTGATTTTCCCCTACAGGACTGCTGGTGGGGCTATCGCCCCGTCACCCCCGATGAGGCTCCCATTTTAGGCCCTGGCCAGTGCGATAACCTGACCCTGGCCACAGGACATCATCGCAACGGAATTCTGTTGACGCCGATTACGGCTAAGCTAATTGTCGACTCCATCCAAGGCACCCACGATTCTCTGTTAGATGCGTTTCATTGGGAAAGATTTATCACAACCTCCGACTCCCAGGTAGCCAGTATCCACCCTCAAGCTCCAAAATCTTCTCCTTCTCCTATTCATTCTCATCCCAGTCCTATGCAAACTCTCTCTTCACCTCCCATTCCTGCCGCTGACACTGATTCCCTGGTCATTGCAGGACGCACCTTTTCGTCTCGTTTAATGACGGGCTCTGGCAAATTTGACAACTTTGATACGATGCGAGCTAGCTTGGCGGCTAGCGGTAGTCAAATTGTGACGGTAGCCGTGCGTCGTGTCCAAACCAATGCCCCTGGCCACGAAGGATTAGCCCAAGCCATTGATTGGACAAAAATCTGGATGCTACCCAATACGGCTGGCTGTACCAACGCTGAGGAAGCTATTCGGGTAGCGCGTTTAGGGCGAGAGATGGCCAAGCTTCTAGGTCAAGAGGACAACAACTTTGTCAAATTAGAAGTCATTCCCGATGCCAAATATTTATTGCCCGATCCCATTGGTACGCTCCGCGCCGCAGAACAGCTGGTAAAAGAAGGCTTTGCCGTTTTACCCTATGTCAACGCCGATCCAATCTTAGCTAAGTATCTTGAGGAGGCTGGCTGTGCGACAGTCATGCCCCTTGGGTCTCCCATTGGCTCCGGGCAAGGGGTGCGCAATGCCGCTAATATTCGCATTATTGTTGAGAATGCCAATATTCCGGTGGTGGTGGACGCGGGCATTGGCAGCCCCAGCGAAGCCGCAGAATCCATGGAGTTAGGCGCAGATGCCCTGCTGATCAACACAGCGATTGCCAAGGCCCAAGACCCGGTCAAAATGGGTCGAGCCATGGGGCTAGCCACTGAAGCAGGGCGTTTAGCCTATGTGGCTGGCCGCATTCCAGTCAAAGCCTACGCTAGTGCTAGCTCTCCCCTCACGGGTACCATCACTGGTTAAACTTCGCCGATGCAGAATACTCTCCCGCAGAGAGGTTTTGATAGGGATGATGAATACACTGTTGTCGAATAGAAACTGAAAAGTGAAGTTTACTCCTTAGCTTCTAGAAGACATGGTGCAGAGATTAGGGTTTTACCTTGATCGCTAACAACTGTACAGGTTGATTGCAGTCTTTGCAGCGCAGGAGACTGTTGCTGGAGCTGTTCAATTGCTGTTATTAACTCTGGCTTAAACTGTCGAAACCATTGCTTTGGCAGAGCTTCTAGATTAAACGAACTCTCATCTATTAACCAGAAGTCAATGTCATGGGTGATAATGACTGCTTGCAGCTGTGCTAGGTCCGGACTGTACTGAGCCGCCAGCAGATCCAAAATGCGGGGACGAATTTGGGCGTAATAACCCTGATGGTAGGGTAAACTGTGCCCCGGACTCACCAAGACTGAGCGACCTGTAACAGCTGGAATATTCTCCGCTTCTTTAGCTAGAGAAGCAATGCGAATATCACGGGGTTGTTGCTGAAGATAAGCGTAGAGAGCGGTGCGATCGGAGTTAACGTAAACCACATTGAGAAAGCTGTTGAGCAAGTTGGGATAGCCGACGGTAATGGTCGCAAACCCAATGGCGAGACCCAGGGCTATACTTTGTTGCCACAGTCGGGTACTGCTCAGACGACGAAGCACTGACTCTAGCAGTGCTACCAACACCATAGCCGCCGCTATGGAAAAGATGATTTTGATGCTGTGGCGGCTATATCGACTGGGGAGATGTAGCCGAAATAAGAGACTGTGGGAAGCTAAAAACATCACAATCGAGGCAAGGCTCAACTGATGTAGTACGACACCCTCAGCGGAGATGGTTTTTAACAGAGGCAGCCGTACGCGACACAAAAGGGGCAAAAACAAGGCAGCACAAATGGTCACCGGCACCACCGGAGGCAGGAAACCACTACGGGCGGCAAAGAGCCAGTAACGCAATGCATTGTCATAGAAAAAAGCATTGCGGCTACCGGGGTGAAATTCGGCCATGGTTCGGGCCTGTTCTAGCGTGACCACCGGGCCATAGGGCGATGTGCCCATGGCGTAGGGCAGTAAGACAATGCCCGCCACTGCTAGACCCACCACCAAGAACTTCCAGGCCTTGGGTTTACGCTGGGGCCATACCGTCCGCAGCCCCAACAACACAACGGAGACAAAAACGGTTTGGGGGTAAAACAACCCTTGTAGCCCTAACACCACAGCAGAATGGAGCAGCCTCTGGCGCACCACATAGTGCAAAAAAGCCACGATCAGGAGAATATTAAATGCCTTGGTGGGTGCGGAGGCCAGTTCATCCCACATCCAAAGGGACTGATTGAGGATGATGGTGCTGGTAAATGCCACCAGGGGGGCTGGAATAATGGCCATGGCCAGATGAAACGCATAGGCCGTACCCACCATGCCCAACAGCGGTGGCAGCAGTTTGCTCAGTAAAAATGGGTGAAGACCTATCTGGGCGCCTAGCCAGTACAGGGCTTTGTATCCCGCCGGAGCGACCGATTGAAAATAGTCTGCGATGATATCGCCTGGAAATAGGCCAGGATCAACATAGCGCAGCATCCAAAACAGATGCTGTCGCCCATCGTCTGGAATGGTGTAAGGTCCAGCAAAGGCAATGCGCCAAAATAAGCCGCCATAGATGGCCGCAATGATTAAGCTGGCGGTTAACCAAATCCGCTGATTTTTTAGGGTAGAACGCAGACCGTAGTCGCTAAGCCAGGAGGCGATAGTCTTCAAGGTAGCCGTAGAAGCAAGGTCAGGCCCATATTACTAGCGCAGGCTGAGCTTATGGTGTTGGACCCATTGGTTAGGACAATTCATACCCCCTTGAAAGGGCTACGCGACCACGCAGATATGACACAGCCAACGCCCTGAGCCATCAGAACGTTGGCTGTGTATCTAGATCTTGTCAGCCAAACGTTATC
>CALBPH010000228.1 GCA_937899365.1 uncultured Leptolyngbya sp. | reverse complement strand
ATGTGGTCATCAACCCGGGCGTTGCATTGTTTTACGTAGGGGCTATCCTGGGCGGCGGTGCGACCCGTGTGCTCAAAAACAATGGGTGGGCTAACACGGGTATGGATCGGGTGGGGCCAGGGAATTTGGGGTAAGGGACCTATGGCTAACCCCCAGGGGTGCCCCAGGTAGATGGGAAACACTTCTGGATCGATGCCGCCAATCCTCGGCAGTAGCCCTTGTTGGTTTAGCCATTTGGCCTGTTTATAACAGTCGTTTAAGACGATAAAGGTGTCGTGAGCCCCGTGGGAAATAACGGGGACAATGGGCACCTGCTCCCGTAGGGCTAGCTTGATAAAGCCGGTGCGTCCCATGAGTTGGATTTTGTGGCGCTGGTGATGGGGGCGGAAAACGTCTTGGGCACCTCCTGGAAAGACGAGGACGCTGGCACCGCGTTGGAGGGCTGCGATCGCAAACTTGGGCTGAGCCGGTACCGCCCCACACCGAGCCCCTAAGCGACCCAACCCAGGATTCACCTGCCACACTTTAGGATGCATCAGACCATAGATGGGGCGTTCATAGCCAAAGCGACGAAACCAATCCACCATCAGCATCAGCAAGTCAGGCGACGCCAGACCACCATTGTGAGCCCCAACAAAAAGAGCCTGTTTAGGGACATGGTGCCAACCTTCTGTACGGGTATCAAAGTAGTTGTCATACACCCATTCCCATTTGGGCATAACCGATGCAATCGTTTGTGGATCTCGCTGTGCCAGCGCTGCTTCAATGCTGTGGCCGCTACCGGGCATAAATTCACTCCAATCGGGGCAGCCCTTAGCCTATCGAAGATTGGTCAACGACCTTATCAAGATTTGACAGACGCGTAAAAAAGTCCTGAGCCACCAAATTTTACTGGGATATTGAAAGGCCGATATTCACAGGCCAATCCATACAAAAAGGGCCCCCACCGAAGTGGGAGCCGCAGTAAGCGTTATTCCTTAATGACCTAATTGTGCCAGGGAAATTTGGTCTGGGTTGTGACGATGATCATGCCCTAGTCGTGTTTAAGTTCATATACCAGGGCTGATCTGTTCGGTACTTATATTGCCGACAGTTTGTAGAGCAGCTGATTGACCTAGAAAAGATTTACCATAGAGACAGTAGCGTTGTGAATACGACGTTAGTGTAGATATGTTTTCTAGATCACACGCCCATGGAATTTCTGAACCGTTTGCTCGGTCGTAACCCTGACGCCGTCAAGGCGAATGTGGAAATCTACACGTGGCAGACCTGCCCCTACTGCATTCGTGCCAAGCTGCTGCTGTGGTGGAAGGGCGCTGCATTTAACGAATATAAGATCGATGGCGATGAAGCTGCCCGCGCCCAAATGGCAGAGCGCTCAAATCAACGTCGTAGCGTACCTCAGATTTTTATTAATGACCGCCACATTGGTGGATGTGACGATCTCTACGCCCTCGATGGTCAAGGGCAGCTTGATTCGCTTTTAACCCAGGCGTAGGTGCGTGGATTGCCTAAAACGCACTGCCCGCCACTGGCGGAATCAACGCAACACTATGGAATGAGTAAATTCGCAGATTTTCGTATCGGCTGTGCCGTCTGGGCCTATAAAGACTGGCTTGGAGACTTTTACCCGACGGGCAGTCGCGCCACCAATTTTTTGCGTCTCTATGGTGAACGCATGACCTGTGTTGAGGGCAATACTACATTTTATTCTGTTCCTACCCCGGAGACAGTGCAGCGCTGGGCCGATAATACCCCCGAAACGTTTCGCTTTTGCCCGAAACTGCCACGTACGGTCACCCATGGGGGAGCGTTGATGCCACAGCTGTCGGCAGCCCTGGATTTTCTCTCCCTAATGCAGGGGTTAGGGCCACGGCTGGGGCCAATATTTGCCCAGCTGCCCCCTCGGTATAGCCCAGCTTCGTTTGCAGATTTTGAAACGTTTGTTGTCAACTGGCCCCATCACAAAAATCCTTTGGCCGTAGAAGTGCGTCATTTAGATTGGTTTAAGTCTCCCCAGGCAGACCGACTAGATGCATTGTTGACTCGGTTTGGTGTGGGGCGAGTGCTGTTAGATACGCGTCCTATTTTTACTTGGAGCAATCCAGCTGATGATCCACAGCTACGCTCGGAACGTAAAAAGCCTCGCGTACCTCTGCGGCCAACTGCAACCGCTAACGTTGTGTTGGTGCGTTACATCAGTCACCCTGAGCTAGATAAAAATCGTGACTTTTTAGCGGGCTGGGTGGAACGTGTCGGGGAGTGGCTTGCCCAGGGGCTGTCGGTATACTTTTTTGTCCATTGTCCAGACGAGGCCAAGTCCCCCGCCATTGCCCGTTACGTTCAAATGCAGTTAGAAAAGGCGGGGATTGGGGTGCCACCGCTGCCGTGGTCATTGCTAGAATCACCACCTCAACAGCTAGGGTTGTTTTCATAGATGCATCTGTGTCTCTTTGATTAAAGCCGGGACGATGCGATCGCACGCTAATTTTCCCCCAAACAAATTCCGGGCGACGGGGCCAACTTGTAACGCAGCTGCGCCTCCCATAATAAATAGATTGCACCCTGGCCACCGCAGATGCTTGTCGAGTATCGGCAAACCTTCCACATCAGCAAGTGGATACTGTTCTCTCACGGCAGATAACAACGGCCACTGATTAACATCCAGCGTACTCCCCGTGGCCAGCCAGATCCGATCAATGGGCAGGTGGGTAATACAGTGGTGTGCTTCTGGATGGTTGCAGCTCACCTGCCAGGTATTATCTTGCCAGGTGGCAGACTGCACTTCGCACTGCTCATAAAACGAGAGTTTGCCGCTGCGTTCTAACCGTCGCAACTTTGTCAGCACAGCCGGTGTCAGGGAGCCGCCATTGCGGGCAGCGCGAATCATCTGCCAGCGGTTTTCCCAGCTGGGTTCGGCGTGAAACCCCTTGAGATATTTAGGCCCTAGCCAACCGGGCTCGGCATCAAACAGTTTTTCGTAAAAGGTGCGGCGGGCCATCATCATGACTTGGGCACCTCGTGAGATCGCACCCACCGCCAGGTGACCAGCGGTCAAACCACTGCCAACAATCAAAATTTGTTCTCCTGCTAGTTGCAACCTTCGCAGGTCCACCTGATGGGAATGGCATAGACGCTCGGGAGGATAGTTCTGGGGCAGTGCGTTTACCCAATCTGGCACGTGGGGAACGCCGCCAGCAATGGCCAGCACTATTCGTCTGGCAGTCAATACTTGACCGTTGGTAAAGGTGAGTCGAAAGCGCTGTCGTCCCCGTTCGCGTATAGGTTCTAGACCATTGACCTGGGCTGGAACTACCCGACCTTGCAACTGCCAACGGCGGATGATCTCCTGGCAAAAGTCATGAAACAGCTGGGTACCGGGTAAATCATAGGGGGGAAATAGCTCATCGGCTCTCGACTCAGCAAAGGCCCTCAAGGCATAGGGGTTGGGGTCGGGATGATGGACGATGGGCGATCGCAAGTGGGGGATCTCATAGGCACTAAACTGATGTTGCCACTGCTGCAACCATTGCCCTGACGGATCAATCACCACAAAGCGATTGCGCATGGACTTCTTTTTTTGCAGCAAATGCGTAACCAGTGTCAATGCCTGGGGACCTGCCCCCACAATCGCCAGATCAATTGTTTTGGGCAGTGCTGCAGCATTAACCATAAATAAATCCTGAAAAAATGATAATGATTATCATTCTAGAAGTATAATTCAAAGCTGCTTTACGCAGTCAAGTTTTGATGCCCGATCTAAACGATTGTTCGCTTTCTATGGAATCCTTTGATCTCACGTTAGTGGCCGGTCCACCTGGGGTGGGTAAAACCACCTGGATTAGCCAGTTTCTTAAAGATGCTGCGCGTCCTCTGTTTTATCTGTATCCGGGGGCGCAGGCATCTGTTGATTTAGCCCGCATTGGCTATTGCTTCCCTTGGGTCTCGATTATTTCGGACGATCAGCTTGCCAGGGTGCTGACTGACTTGCCCGATCAGGCCCAGGTTTTTATGGAGTTAGGCTTTCATCTGGATCTGGAGTCACCGTTGTTATCAGCGTATCCTGGGCGACGGATCGCCATTGTGCCCCCCGATCTGGCAACGTCTGAATGGCACGACTGGGCAGATGAGGTGATTCCCAGCAACCATAGCCAAGCATCGGGTGCTGATAAGCTACCGGCCATATGGAGATCGCCCCTGACGGGGCAAGTGTTTGATCCTCCTAGCCTAGATGATGTGTTGATTGAACTGACCGGGGGAGCTTACGGTCAGGTAATGCGCTTAAAAGGCATTTTTGAACTGCCCGATGGTCGGGCGTTTTATGTGGATTTTGTCGAAGGGTTACCGGGCATTGAATATACTGAACTCAAGTTGCCTCGGTGGCTTGACGGACGTCCCGATCGCTTTAGCGGTCTGGAAATTGTGGGGCGTGACTTAGAGCAAAAAACAATTGCTCAAACAGTGTTGGCATGTTGTTTGGCCGATGATGTGCTATTCCAGTATCAGCGGCAGTACCAACAGTTGCAGTCAGAAGAAGAGACCGTAATAGAAGAATCTGAGCAAGAGGTAATGGTATGAAACTCGCAGTGATCTCTTGCATTCATGGCAACTACGAAGCGCTGAATGCAGTGTTGTCAGACATTGATGCCCAGAAAGCTGACCAGATTTATTGTCTGGGTGACTTGGTGGGCTATGGCCCTCACCCTAATGAGGTGGTAGATACGATCCGCTCGTTGGAGATTCCCACCTGCCAGGGCTGTTGGGATGAAGACATTGTGGAAGGGTTAAATGCCTGTGAATGCAGCTATCCCTCACAGATTGCTGAACAACGGGGCAAACTGGCCCATGAATGGACCAACAACGAGATTCGACCCGATGTGCGGGAGTATTTGGCCACATTACCCCTGTCGTTAAAACAGGATAATCTGTGTTTT
>CALBPH010000227.1 GCA_937899365.1 uncultured Leptolyngbya sp. | reverse complement strand
AGGCCTGGATGCTGATGCTAAGGCCCAGCTAACCACCGCTGAAGAACGCTGGATTGTCTTTCGTGATGCTGAATGTAAGTTTGAAACCGATCGCTTTGCAGGGGGCTCCATTGTGCCCCTAATTCAGGCCAGCTGTATGGAACGCATTACGGATAATCGCATTGCAGAACTGCGGCAGGCGGTGCAGCCTGAGAGTGGCTACGCCGAGGCGGATGCACAGCTCAATGAGGTATATCAGGCCGTACAGGCCCTGGCCACCGATGCCCAGGGAGATGCCCTGACCGATGTGCAGCTAACGTGGTTAGACTATCGCGATGCCCACTGTGAATTTGAGGCTAATCGGCCAGCGTCTACAGATGTACAGGCTTGTCTGACGGCAATTACTGAGACCCGTGTGTGGCAGTTACAAGCGTTACAGGATGATTGGTCACTATAGGATCCGCCGCATAGGAGCCAGGACAACGGATGATTTTTTATAAGGGATTGCTGGCTGTCGCAGCGGCTATGGCCGGTATTTATGGTGCGTTTTGTTTTGGTTTGTACGCTTACCAGGCAAGGCTTATTTTTAAGCCCACAACCCTATTGACCGAGACACCAGCAGACCAGCAGTTGGACTATGAAGAAGTCTGGATTGGGCCAGATGGAAAGGCTGCCCCTGGTCGGGGGCTGCACGGATGGTGGCTACCGGGGTTGTCGGGCCAGCTATCGGGGCTGACGCTTCTGTACCTCCATGGCAATAGTGAAAATATTGGGGCAAATTTGGGGTTGGCCCATCGCTATCAGACCATGGGGTTTAATGTGCTGCTGGTGGACTATCGGGGCTATGGCTTAAGTCCGGGTCCGTTTCCCAATGAACAGCGGGTATATGAAGATGCGATCGCAGCCCATCGCTACCTTACGGAAACGCGCCAGATCCCAGCCCATAAACTGTGGCTATTTGGCCATTCCCTCGGTGGCGCCATTGCCATTGAGCTGGCCACCCAGCGCCCGGCGGCGGGGCTGATTGTGCAAAGTACCTTTAGCTCGATGCTCGAGGCCGTCAGGTTTTCGGGGCAATATTCATGGGTGCCGGTAGATTGGATTTTGACCCAGCGGTTTGACTCTGTGGCCAAGGTGCCCCAGCTGTCGATACCGGTTTTCTATATTCATGGTCTAGAGGATGACACCACAGCGGCTATGATGTCTGAGCAGCTTCATACCCTATCGCCACCGCCAAAACAGCTGTGGCTGTTGCCAGGAGCGGGACACAACAATGTGGCTACGACTGCGGGGCCGGACTACTTTACACAGGTCGAAACGTTTGTTCAGCAAACGCAACCCACCGTGTCTATTCAACCCCCCACGTCTCCCGTAGAATAGACGTTGGAGTTATAAACTGATCAGCCAATTTAGGCTCGTAATAAAGGAGAACGGCAATGCCCGAGGCAGTTGGATCGCTAGAGACAAAGGGGTTCCCTCCTGTGCTAGCCGCCTCAGACGCTATGGTCAAGGCAGGACGAGCCACATTGGTAAATTACTTCCGAGCCGTAAGTGCTCGTTTCTGCATTAATATTCGCGGCGATGTATCCGAGGTGAAAGCGGCCATGGCTGCTGGTGTTGAGGCCGCAGAAAATACCTACGGTGGTGTTCTAGAGACCTGGGTCATTATTCCTCGCCCCCATGAAAACGTGGTAGCGGTTCTGCCCATTGACTTTAGTGAAGATGTACAGCGCTTCCGCAATGCGGTAGAGCAGCCTATTTTGCCAGGCCGACGTTCATAGGCTGCATTTTGTAGAGCTGTATCTTGAAGCCATATCAAACCCCCGTGGGAAGGTTGCATACAACCTCCCCACGGGGGTTTGTGTTTCGTTAGCTAGAAACCTGGTCCGGCGGGTTGGGAATAGCTTCGGGTTCCCATAAGCAAACCGCAAACCCTTTTTCGGTGGATGCGATCGCACTGTCATTACCGCGTCCGGTCAGCTGAGTGGCTAAGTCTAAGGCGTTGATAGCCTCTAGCCCCGGCTGATAGACGCTATAAAACCGATTGTTGTGGTGGATGGCCACCATGGGCAACGCCAGGTCTGGCACCTGTACGTAACACTGGTGGTACTGATGGGCATCGCCCAACATTAAGCAAGTGGCGGGACCTCGGGTTGGCCATCGCCGTCCAGGCTGTCTGGGCCCCTTAAATTCTTGGGCCTCTGATTCTAATGCCCAGATCATAAAGCTGCCGTTATCCTGTCTGGTTAAGGCTAGCTCATCGCCATTTTGTGCCAGCTTATTTAAAGCCTTCATGGCTGATGCAGCATCAGAAAATCGGCGAAATAAGCTGTAATAGCGGCCATCTATTTTAACAGCGGTCAGTTTGGTATCTACATCTGGAACCTTGATATGGCAGGTACTGTATTGACCCTTGTAGGTCAACAGCTTACAGGCAGCGACAGGCATCGGGAACTCACAGGGATTAGTGCTTTAAATTCTAAAGGCTGAACGTTAGGCGAACACCCCGGAAGTGGCCGAGTTTCCTGGGCACGATTGCTGAAGCGCAGTGATAAAGTAATCATTACGTTGAGCAAAGAGAAAAAATGCAGGCCCTTGCAGATTCGCCCACCACATTTCCATTGATGGCTGTCGTCGGCCAAGATGCCATCAAATTAGCCCTATTACTGGCGGCGGTGGACCCTGGGTTGGGTGGCGTGGTCATTGCCGGTCGTCGCGGCACGGCTAAATCTGTTTTGGCCAGGGGGTTACATCAGCTATTGCCTCCCATTGAAATCATTGACGGTTCCTATGCAAACGCTGACCCCGCTAACATGCGTGATTGGGACGATGTCACCCTAGAGCGCTTTGGAAATCGTGCGGATGTTGCAAGCCTAGACGACTTACCCACAAAGGTTGTTCCCTCTCCTTTTATTCAAATTCCCTTGGGGGTGACTGAGGATCGCTTGCTGGGGTCGGTGGATGTGGCGAAGTCCATTCAGACCGGGGAATCTGTCTTTCAGCCGGGATTGCTGGCCGAGGCGAATCGTGGCGTGCTTTATGTTGACGAAGTTAATTTGCTAGACGATCAGATTTCTAACTTGCTGTTGGGCTCGCTGACCGAAGGGCGCAATCAGATTGAGCGTGAGGGCATTAGCTTCCAGCATCCGTGTAAGCCACTGCTGGTGGCCACCTATAACCCTGAAGAGGGGGTATTGCGACAGCATTTGCTCGATCGAATTGCGATCGCACTTTCCGCCGACCGTGCCCTCACCATGGAAGAGCGGGTGGAGGCCACTGACCAAGCCACCCGTTATGCGGACGATCCTGCGGGCTTTATTGCCCAATACACCGAAGAAATTGACAACCTTAAAACCCAAATCATCTTGGCCCGTGAGTGGCTAAAAGATGTGGTGATTACCCCTGACCAGGTTCAATATTTAGTCACCGAGGCCATTCGAGGGGGGGTGGAAGGCCACCGGGCCGAGCTGTTTGCCGTGCGGGTAGCCAAGGCCAGCGCTGCCCTAGAAGGACGCACCGACATTAACGCCGATGACCTACGCCGGGCGGTGGAGCTAGTGATCATTCCCCGCGCCATGAATATGGATCAGCCCCCACCGGAGGATGAGCAGCCCCCGCCGCCCCCACCGCCAGACAACAAACAAGAAGACGATCAAGACGAGTCCCAAGACAATGAGGACGACGACGATAACGACGACGAGGACGAACAGGATGAGGAACAAGAAGAGTCTCCTCCCAGCATTCCAGAAGAGTTTTTATTTGATCCTGAAGGCGTGGTTCTAGACCCGTCGCTGCTGTTGTTTGCT
>CALBPH010000226.1 GCA_937899365.1 uncultured Leptolyngbya sp. | reverse complement strand
AGAACAAGACTGAGTATGTGTATGCTCGGGACTAAGCCAATCGGATTGCCGCCCTGCTCACCCCTCAAACTCCCGCCTACTACGAGATTTGGCTCGATGGGGAAAAGGCCGTCACCGGTGAAGAACACCCAGATGTAGTGGCTGCTCGCCAGCGCAACGGCAATGGCACCATCGTCCATGACAGTGTGGAGCCGATCTACGGCACCCATTACATGCCAAGGAAGTTTAAGTGCTCGGTGACTGTGCCTGGCGATAACTCCGTAGATGCCTATACCCAGGACGTTACCCTGGTGGTGATCGTTGATGACAATAAGGAGCTGCTGGGCTTTAACGTCCTTGCCGGTGGCGGCATGGGCCGCACCCACAACAAGGAAGAAACCTTTGCCCGCGTTGCGGACGAAATCGGCTACGTCGACAAGGAAGACATCTACGACCTGATGAAGGCGATTGTGGCCACCCAGCGGGACTATGGCGACCGTGTACAGCGCCGCAATGCCCGCATGAAGTATCTGATTAACGACTGGGGTGTGGAGCGGTTCCGAACCAAGGTTGAAGAGTACTTTGGTAAGAGCATTCAGCCCTACAGAGAGCTACCCGAGTGGAAATTCTATGACTACCTGGGCTGGCATGAACAAGGGGATGGCAAGCTGTTCCTCGGGGTCCATATCGAGAACGGTCGCATCCATGATCGAGGTACGTTCAAAATTAAGTCAGCTCTAAAAGAAATTGAGCTGCGCTATCGTCTACCCATCAGCCTGACCAGCAATCAGAGCCTATTGCTAACCGAGATTGAGCCTGCCGATAAGGATGAAATTGATCACATCCTCCGGAGCAACGGCATTGACGCAGAGGACCAGATTAATCTGCTGCACCGCTACGCCATGGCCTGCCCCGCCCTACCCACCTGCGGCCTGGCCGTGACTGAGTCAGAGCGGGCCATCCCCAGCATTTTGGACCGCATCCAGACGCTGCTAAATAAGCTGGGCTTAAAGCAAGAGCATTTTGTCATTCGCATGACCGGCTGCCCCAATGGCTGTGCTCGGCCCTACATGGCTGAGCTGGGGTTTGTGGGCAGTGCGCCCAATTCCTATCAGCTATGGCTAGGAGGGTCGCCCAACCAGACACGGCTGGCGCAGCCCTTTATGCAGAAGATGAACATTGACGATCTAGAAACCACACTAGAGCCCATGTTTGCCTTCTTTAAGAAGGGGCGTCAGGCATCGGAAAGCTTTGGTGACTTTTGCGATCGCATCGGGTTTGAGGCCCTCCGTAACTTCTCAGAATCCTATGTACCCGCCAAGGGCGCATCGGGTCGCCGGAAGCACCGGGTGGGCATCTCTGCTGATGTTTACCGACAGCTCAAGGACGCCTCAAAAGCCCAGGGCATGAGCATGGCCCAGATTGCAGAAAGTGCGATCGCAGCCTATCTGCAAGAGCAAAGTCACTAAGGGATCCCTTAGGTTATTCCATGGCTAAGTTCACCAGCACTCCAAATCAATGCGTCCTCGTTGATGGCAAAGAGATTTGGATTAGCCGTAGCATTACCGTGCTGGCTATTTTAATCGTCATCTGCGACGGTAATGCCTACGTTCCCCTCAATAAACGAGGACCTGACCTACCCTCCGAGGTCGGCAAGTGGTGTTTAGCCGGTGGATATTTAGACTATGACGAAACCGTCGGCGGTGCCGTGATGCGAGAAGTTTGGGAAGAACTGGGTCTAGATCTTCTAGAACTACAGGCCAACCATCGCCTGATCGGGTCTCTCGATCAGCCTAGCCTCGTTTTTAGCGAGCCCCGCCGCCTGCAAAATGTCACCATGCACTATCCCCTGATGGTGTTCCTTTCGCCCGGGGCCGAGTTACCAAACTTAGTTCCTCAAGTCAGCCAGGGGGAAGTCACCGACGTTGGCTGGTTCCCCCTAGAAAAAGCCCTAACCATGGAACTAGCCTTTAGGCATCAAGACAGTCTGCAACGCTGCCTTGCCAACGAATTTGCTAACATTTGGCCACCGTCGGATACGTCCTCAAAATAGTCGGGTATTGTGTGCCTGCTGTTGCCACCATGTCAGAGTTTTCCCATCATCCCCAGCGCCTTGTCCAAGAGCAATCTAGCTCTTTAGACAATGACCACCTGTTTAGTCAATATATGCTTCAAGATCAGATGCGCGATCAGATCTTTATGGCATCACTGACCACCTTCACCACCGAACTTCAGCGTCTTAAAAAGTCTGCCAAGTTACGCCGGGCAAGTCTTGACTGGTACTTAACGAAACTACGAGCGTTAAGACATCAGTTTGATATTTATGTCAGCACCCTGCGGAAAAAGGGATTAATTCAGTTCACCTTACCCATGGAACTGGCCCTGTTTGCTACCCGGGCCCAGTGGTTTATTCACTATCAAGGACCACAAATTCGTCGTGGCTGGCAACAGGCAGCCCAAGGCTTTCAACAAATGTCTGCGCCGGACAAGTGATCAGCGTCGATGCCAACTACCCCGCATGGAGCTGCATATTCACCAACCCCAAGTCAAAATACTCCGGGTCAAAGTCACCACCCACTTCATCCCAGCTGGCTAAATGTTGTGGATCATCCGGGTCATCCAACGTTTCCAACAACCCGTTATACCCCCAAACACCGCCACACCCTTCGGGCGGGCAGCGGAGTTCTCCAGTCACACAGTGAGGATAGTGACCGTCAGGATCGGCAGGTAAGACCATTTCCACTTCGAGGGTATGAAACCAGCCATCACGGAGGTCATACACATAACAAAACCGCGTCAAATCGTCCCTGACGATTTCATTGAGCGGCATCTGCAACAAACCAGGCTCAGTATCAGAACGCTGTTTACCAATTCGATAGTGATAACTGGATAGATTTTGCCAGCCCATGGCAATCTGCACGATGCGATGCAGCTCTTCTAGGCTTGTGGCAGCACTGACTAATAACCGCCGCCAGATTGGCGGGTCACTATCGGAAAGGGTGAGCTTAAGTTGATAGATCCGGTCATTGGCCATCAAAGATTGGCTCCATGCTCATCCAGCCAATCCTCACCCAGCTGAATCGTAATATCTGAGTTGAGGTTGCCCGTACTTTCCACCCGCACCTCACCGATGCGTAAAAACTGCTGCAGCATCGACGCACTGGCTCGGTCACCTCGCTGGGCCACAATGCGAGTCTCAGAGAGGACCTCGTTTAAGTCATCCCCCACGCTGACATTACGATAGCCACTGTCATACAGGCCATCAATCAAAGACTGAATCGCCACATCATCACCTGTACTATCCTCAATCACCACTCGCAGGTATGACGGACTGGTCGCTTCCATCACCTGAGCTGATTCCAACCCAAAGTACTGCTCTACCATGCTATCGATCATGGCGTAGTTAGGGAGCCAGTAGCTGAGGACATAGTCTTCAGGGCTGCTAAAGTTGCCAGGTAGCATCAACATTTGGACATCTGAGCGACTGGGTTGAGATCCATAGCCCACTAAGGCAACCAGTTCCTCAACCGAGAGGTTCGTATCCACGTGGGACTGAATCACCGATAGAATTTTAGGCAGCC
>CALBPH010000225.1 GCA_937899365.1 uncultured Leptolyngbya sp. | reverse complement strand
CAAAACCAGCAACGGCAACGATATTACCAGCGGCAGCTTCCGCAATTTCAGTACGCTGTAGGCCTTCAAAACCCATCAGCTTAGAAATTTTGGACTTGACAATCTTGCCGTCTTCTTTGACCAGGGCAATTTGCTCACCAGCGCGGATGGTGCCGTTGTGCACCTTACCGATAACAATACGCCCCAGGTAATCGGAGTAGGCCAGGGTGGTTACCTGCAACTGCAACGGCTTCTCAGAGTCACCAATTGGCGGTGGCACATGGTGCAAAATCCCCTCAAACAGAGGCTGCATATCTTTGTCTTCGTCCTCTAGCTCATTCTTGGCATAGCCAGCCAGACCAGAAGCAAAGAGATAGGGGAAATCACACTGGTCATCATCAGCACCGAGCTCGATGAACAGATCTAACACCTTATCTACAGCACCCATGGGTTCTGCCCGAGGTCGGTCAATTTTATTCACGACTACGATCGGGCGCAGACCTTTTTCTAGGGCTTTTTTGAGTACAAAACGAGTTTGAGGCATCGGCCCTTCGTTGGCATCCACGATCAGAATGCAGCCGTCTACCATGCCCAACACTCGCTCTACCTCACCACCAAAGTCAGCGTGACCAGGGGTATCAATAATGTTGATCAGCGTGTCTTTGTAGTGGACTGCTGTGTTCTTAGAAAGAATGGTAATACCGCGTTCACGCTCCAAGTCATTGGAGTCCATGACACAGGTGGGAATGTCTTCACCTTCCCGAAAAATACCGGACTGTTGGAGTAGAGAATCGACCAGGGTCGTTTTGCCATGGTCTACGTGCGCGATGATTGCAACGTTACGGATGGGAAGGCTCATTGGATTGGAACTTCCAGAACTAGCAGCAGTAAGTGATGTTTCGTAAAAAACCTTAACAATTGTAGCTTAGATAGCGGGTTTGCCAGCTAAAGCTGATGGGTAGTGCATGGTGTGTAGTAATTGGGCTTTGAGGTTTAGACATGGATAAGTACCCATTTATAAGGCACACAAGCTTATAGAACAGGGCTGATATTTTTCCCTTGTAAAAATTAAACCGTTGACTTTAAACCCGTTGACTAAAAAACCAGAGAGCATAGCTCACCATTCACCATCCACCCACATTGTCCAGGATTGTTATGGTTACGTCTTCCTATAAACCCCACCTGTCAGTTCGGTTCTGCCCACTAGTGGAACTCAAATAGCTTTGTTACATTGGCACTACAGCGGCAAAGAACCCAACAGCCGCTACCAGCCGCGTTTCGAGTGAGACAATTATGACTAACCAATCGGACAACAATACAAACTCCGGGTTTATGGGTGGAGCTGCTGTGCAGGGTAATTCTCTAATGCAGTATGTGCAGTCCATGGAGCCTGAAACCATTGCACAGCTATCGCGCCCTGTGTCTGGTGATGTGATGCAGGCAATGGAGCACAACATCATTGGCATGTTGGGGGGACTACCTTCTGAAGGCTTTGATGTTTCTGTTACCACTAGCCGTGAAAATCTGGGTCGCTTACTAGCGTCGGCCATGATGGGGGGATACTTCCTCAAGGGGGCTGAGCAACGTCTAGCGATGGAAACATCGATCTTGGGTAGTCTGGAAGCCGATATAGCTGAATAGACCAGTCTATATAAGACAGATTTAGACACCCTAACCGTGGCAGGATCAAAACGGCAGTCGTTTAGGATCGGCGGTGGGTAAAGCAAAGCAACATCAGGTGCGAGATAGCGCCGACGGCAGATATGAGCAGAGGCCCCCATCACAGGCCTCTGCTTCTTTAGCATTTGATGGGGCGGACGCTGCGCCAGCTCTGCGGGCGGCCCTACTGACCTGGTATGGCAAACAGGGGCGGGACTTACCCTGGCGTCGCAGTCGAGATCCCTATGCCATATGGATTTCGGAAATCATGCTGCAGCAGACCCAGGTAAAAACGGTGCTGCCCTATTATCAACGGTGGTTAGAGACGTTTCCCACTGTGCATGACTTAGCTAAAGCGGAACAGCAGGCTGTGCTGAAAGCTTGGGAAGGGCTGGGCTACTACGCTCGGGCCAGGAACTTGCATAAAACCGCACAGCTGATTGTGGAGCAGCATGGCGGGGTATTTCCAGCAGGGTTTGAAGATGCGATCGCACTTCCTGGCATTGGTCGGACCACCGCTGGTGGCATCCTCAGCGCCGCCTACGACCTGCCACTAGCAATTCTCGATGGTAATGTAAAACGGGTGGTGGCCCGTCTGGTGGCCCTACCCAAGCCCCCAGCCAAAGCCATGAACCAACTGTGGCAGCTATCCGAACAAATTTTGGACCCACAGCAGCCCCGTGACTTTAACCAGGCAATTATGGATCTTGGCGCCACCCTGTGCACCCGCCACCGGCCATCCTGTCTGCTCTGCCCATGGCAGAACCACTGCATCGCTTACCGTCAAAATCTACAGTCTGAATTACCCATGTCTGAAGCCAAAGCCCCCTTGCCCCACAAGCAGATTGGCGTCGCCGTCATCTATGACAATGACGGTCGTATT
>CALBPH010000224.1 GCA_937899365.1 uncultured Leptolyngbya sp. | reverse complement strand
ATCGACTAAGCCTACAATTCTGCTCAGACTACCTACTGAATTCTAGGTATTTAAGTTTGGGTCTTTAAGGGAGATATCATTCCAGGGCAAGAGGATATTCCTCAGCCCGCTAACAATCAGCCTCGTCGTCGTCAGCCTCGTCGTCGTCAGCAGTTTGAGGATCGTTCCAACGATTCATAAGTGTATTTCTCTTTAACTGTTTAACCTGTTTAAGCACCATGCTGAGTCCTAGAAGAACAAAATTTCGTAAACAACATCGCGGTCGTATGCGCGGTATGGCCTCTCGAGGCAGCAAAATTAACTTTGGTGAGTACGCTCTTCAGGCAACTGAGTGCTCTTGGATGACATCTCGTCAGATTGAGGCTGCTCGTCGTGCGATGACTCGCTATGTAAAACGTGGCGGAAAAATCTGGATACGGGTCTTTCCAGATAAACCTGTGACCATGCGTCCGGCTGAAACTCGTTTGGGTTCTGGTAAAGGTAATCCTGAATTTTGGGTTGCTGTGATTAAGCCAGGACGAGTTCTTTTTGAAATTACGGGTGTGCCTGAGGAAATTGCTCGAGAAGCTATGCGCTTGGCTTCCTTTAAGCTGCCATTCAAAACTAAGTTCATCGCCCGTGAAGGATTGGAGGATTAAGTAATGGCGCTTTCTAAGGCTAAAGAGTTGAGAGAGCTGAGTGATGAAGAGCTTTCTAGTGCGATCGCAAGTACAAAACGAGAACTATTTGATTTGCGATTTCAACAAGCTACTCGTCAGATGGAAACCGGCTTCCATCAGTTTAAGCACGCTCGTCGTAAGTTGGCTCAGCTAATGACCATCGAACGTGAGCGCCAGCTGGCTGCACTAGCAGCTAGTGCAGATGCGACAGTAAGTAGCGAGCAATAGGAGTTAAACAGCTATGGCAGCTAAAGAGCTAACAGGGCGAGTTGTGAGCGATAAAATGGATAAAACAGTTGTCGTGGCTGTTGAGAATCGCGTTCCCCACTCGAAGTATCAAAAGATTGTCGTCCGTACTAAGAAGTACAAAGTCCATGACGACTCAAATGAATGCTAGGCTGGAGATATAGTTCGTATCCGCGAAACCCGCCCCCTAAGCCGAACTAAGTGCTGGGTTGTCGCCGACGTCCTAGGCCGTTCTGAAAAAGTGTAGGGGAGTCAACTAAATGATCCAGCAGGAAACGTATCTAAATGTCGCGGACAATAGCGGAGCACGTAAGCTTATGTGTATTCGTGTCCTAGGTGGTAATCGTCGCTACGCCAGTGTAGGTGATGTGATTATCGCCGTTGTTAAAGACGCCCTGCCCAACATGGGTGTAAAAAAGTCTGACGTAGTTCGTGCTGTGGTGGTGCGTACTAAAAAAAATCTTCGTCGCAGCAGCGGTATGAGCATTCGTTTTGACGATAATGCGGCTGTCTTAATTAATAATGACAACAATCCTAAAGGGACTCGGGTCTTTGGTCCGGTTGCCCGTGAGCTGCGAGATAGAAACTTTACCAAAATTGTTTCACTAGCACCGGAGGTACTGTAGTGGCTGACAAGCAACCTGTGCGCCATAAAATGCACATCAAAAAAGGTGATACCGTGCAGGTCATCACCGGTAAAGACAAGGGCAAAGTTGGTGAAGTCACGGCTGTCCTGCCCAAAAAAAGCCAGGTGCTAGTTGAGGGCGTCAATATTCGTACCAAGCACGTCAAGCCTCGCCAAGAAGGCGAATCGGGACAGATTGTTACATCCGAGTTTCCAGTTCACAGCTCAAATGTGATGCTGTATTCCAAGAAGGAAAAAGTGGCCAGTCGTGTTGGCCATACATTTACAGACGACGGTCGCAAAGTTCGTATCTTGAAAAAGACGGGCGAAATCATTGATTAGCTTAATGTTTGTCCCTGACCAAGCCCAGGGAGAGGAAAGAGATAATGGCTGAACAGCTAAAGGATTTTTACAATACAAAAGTTGTTCCTAAAATGATGGAGCAGTTTGAGTACAAAAACGTACATCAGGTACCCAAAGTACTCAAAGTTACTGTTAATCGTGGTTTAGGAGAAGCTTCTCAGAATGCTAAGGCGTTAGAGGCCTCAGTAGCTGAGGTAGGAGTAATTACAGGTCAGCGACCCGTAATTACTCGAGCAAAAAAAGCAATTGCTGGATTTAAGATTCGTCAAGGTATGCCAGTCGGGGTCATGGTTACTCTCCGTTCTGAGCGTATGTATGCTTTCCTAAATCGTTTAATTAATTTAGTGTTACCTCGAATCCGTGATTTTCGCGGTGTCAGCCCCAGAAGTTTTGATGGGCGAGGTAACTATACTCTGGGACTGCGTGAGCAGTTGATTTTTCCTGAGGTCGAATACGACAAGGTTGATCAAGTTCGCGGCATGGATATCACAATCGTGACTAGTGCCAAGACAGACGAAGAGGGGCGAGCCCTTCTAAAGGAACTGGGAATGCCGTTCCGGGATAGCTGAGGTTTATACAAGAGAGAAATATGGCGTCTAACGATACGATTTCAGACATGCTGACGCGCATCCGAAATGCAAACCTTGCGCGGCATAAGACTGTCCAAATCCCATCTACCAAAGTTACCCGTAATATTGCCAAGGTCCTTCAGTCAGAAGGCTTTATTGGCGATACTTCGGAGTCGACTGAAGGCATTGCACGCATGATGACTGTAAGCCTGAAATATAAAGGGAAGATGCAGCAGCCCATCATCCGCAACCTGACCCGCGTGAGCAAGCCTGGTTTGCGAGTTTATGCAAGTTGTAAGGATTTACCTCGAGTATTGGGAGGTATCGGTATTGCTGTCGTCTCTACCTCAAGTGGAATTATGACTGACAGAGATGCTCGTCACAAAGGTGTAGGTGGAGAGGTTCTCTGTTACATCTGGTAACGTATGGCCTCACGTGTTTAGTATTTGTTTTCAAGGCCGTTGCTGGCGGTTAGGGAAGGATTAAAAATGTCTCGGATTGGTAAAAAGCCGGTACCTGTACCTTCAGGTGTGACCGTGTCTGTTGATTCTCAATCAGTTGTTGTCAAGGGACCTAAGGGAGAGTTATCCCTTGTATTGCCCGGAGAAGTCGACATTGCCCAAGAAGGGGAGCAGATTGTTGTAACCCGCCAAAGCGACTCACGTACCGCGCGCTCCTGCCATGGTTTGTCGCGTACCTTGATTGCAAATATGGTCGAGGGGGTTTCTAAGGGGTTTGAGAAGCGACTTGAAATTAAGGGTGTGGGTTATCGTGCCGCTGTAAAAGGTAAGAAGCTCACCATGAGTCTGGGCTATAGTCATCCGGTTGAGTTTGAACCGCCAACAGGCATCGAATTTAAAGTAGAAGGCAATACCAACGTAATTGTTACGGGCATTGACAAAGAGTTGGTTGGTACAGTTGCCGCTAAAATTCGTGACGCTCGCCCTCCTGAGCCTTACAAGGGTAAAGGGGTACGCTATCTCGGTGAGATGGTCAGACGTAAAGCCGGTAAAGCAGGGAAGTAATTGAGTTATGAAAGCTACGCGTAAACAATCCACCCAGCGTCGCCACGTACGCATTCGCCGTCGGATCAAAGGCACGGCTGAACGACCTAGACTGGCTGTCTATCGTTCTAACAATCATATTTATGCTCAAGTTATTGACGATTATAAGCATCACACCTTAGCGTCAGCTTCCACCGTAGAAGCCGACCTCAAGGGAGACGAGAGCGGTTCTAATAAGGATGCATCGGCTAAGGTTGGTAAGCTGATTGCTGAGCGCTCGTTAGCTAAGGGCGTCAAACAAGTTGTTTTTGATCGTGGTGGTAAGCTTTACCACGGTCGAGTTGCAGCCTTGGCAGAGGCTGCTCGTGAAGCTGGTCTAGATTTCTAAGACTTCTAAAGGGGTTAATCATGGCAAAGGAACGTCGCAAGGGAAATAAGAATAAAGAGAAGGATTCAGAGTGGCAGGAGCGAGTGGTCCAAATTCGCCGTGTGACTAAAGTGGTAAAAGGTGGTAAAAAGCTCAGCTTTCGCGCCATTGTGGTTATCGGCAATGAAAAGGGCCAGGTTGGCGTTGGTGTTGGCAAAGCCAGTGATGTGATTGGAGCCGTCAAAAAAGGCGTTGCCGATGGCAAAAAAAATCTGGTTGAGGTCCCTTTGAATAAGGCTTACTCACTTCCCCATCCGTCCACTGGAGAAGCAGGTGGTGCTCGTGTCTTCATGCGTCCCGCCGCTCCTGGTACAGGTGTAATTGCAGGTGGTGCCGTGCGAACTGTACTCGAATTGGCAGGGGTGCGAAATGTTTTGGCCAAGCAACTGGGGTCTGACAATCAGCTAAATAACGCCCGAGCAGCGGCAAACGCCCTGGCCTCATTGAGAACCTTCTCTGAGGTGGCTAAGGAGCGAGGAGTTTCCCTTGAGAAGCTTTACGCTTAGGTCTGAAATAATTGAATTTATTGGGTTATAAAACAATGAGACTAGAGGATGCTCAGCCAAAAGCCGGTTCAAGACGCCGCCGTCGTCGCGTAGGCCGTGGTATCGCAGCGGGCCAGGGGGCAACCTGTGGTTTTGGTATGCGCGGTCAGAAAGCTCGTTCAGGTCGTCCTACCCGTCCAGGATTTGAAGGTGGTCAGCTGCCTTTGTATCGTCGAATTCCAAAGCTTAAGCACTTTCCCATTGTTAATCAGAAAGTGTTTACCGTTCTGAATGTTGCTCGTTTGGCTGAGTTGCCTGCTGGTTCAGAAGTAACCATGGCATCTCTGATGGACTCTGGCATCATTACATCCAACGATGGCCCACTGAAAATTTTGGGCAATGGTGAGCTAAACATTGCTCTAACGGTTAAGGCAGCGGCATTTACCCAAGGCGCTAAGTCTAAGATCGAGGCGGCTGGCGGCACCTGTGAAATCGTGGCGTAAGCCTTTAGAATGAGCATATATATCAGGTAGCTGTACTTTAGGTTTTTGCCTGGGTGCAGCTTACGTTTAATTAGAATCTAAAACAGAATCTAAACTTATGGTTGTCAGTCGAGGAAAGACACCTAGCGCTCAGGAAACGTTTTTGCAGATGGCTCAAGCAGCTGGTTTGCGAGGACGTCTGCTGCTGACACTAGGATTATTGGTGCTGGTGCGTTTGGGAATGTACATTCCCGTACCAGGGATTGATCGTGTCGCTTTCTCACAGCAGGTTGATGCTGGAGGCCTACTGGGATTTTTAGATATCTTTGTGGGTGGTGGCTTATCCCTACTAGGTATCTTTGCATTGGGCATTTTGCCCTATATCAATGCCTCTATCATCATGCAGCTGCTGACGGCCGCTATTCCTCAATTAGAGGATCTTCAGAAAAATGAGGGTGAAGCTGGACGTCGTAAAATATCTCAAATTACCCGTTATGTGTCGGCGGGATGGGCTGTATTACAGAGTACGCTCTTGGCAAGCTTCCTACTGAGTCCTTTTGCCAATCAGCCGGGTGTCCCGTTCATCGTTGAAACTGC
The DNA here is from genome assembly GCA_937899365.1 of uncultured Leptolyngbya sp. GTDB lineage: Bacteria > Cyanobacteriota > Cyanobacteriia > Phormidesmidales > Phormidesmidaceae > Leptothoe. The sequence goes on along the minus strand of CALBPH010000224.1, from coordinate 6,803 downwards.
CGTGGCACTGACCGCGGGTTCAATGTTTGTGATGTGGGTTGGAGAATTAATTACGGAGCGTGGTGTCGGCAATGGTGCATCACTGCTTATTTTCCTAAATATTGTTTCATCCCTACCTCGCCTGCTTGATAGTGCCGTTACGGTCGCCCAATCGCCGACGTCCTCGCGTCAGGATGTCGCGGGCATTGTCGTTGTCAGTGTGGTCTATTTGGCAATGGTTGTGGGGATTGTATTTGTGCAGGAGGGCATGCGTCGTATTCCGATTGTGTCTGCACGACGCCAGGTGGGTCGCAAGCTTTATTTAGAGAAAAGCAATTACTTACCACTACGTCTGAATCAAGGTGGAGTGATGCCGATTATTTTTGCATCAGCTATTCTTGTTCTCCCGCTCCAGGCTGCGCCCTACATTGCCAGTACGTTGTCTAATCCTGGTGTTTCGGATTTTGTAAACCGATTTTTGAGTCCGGGTTCGATTCCCTATAACTTGATGTATCTGGTTATGATTCTGTTTTTCAGCTATTTCTACGCATCGTTGGTGGTAGACCCTGAAGACATGTCACGGAATTTGAAAAAAATGGGAGCCAGTATTCCTGGTGTGCGGCCGGGTAAGGCTACGAGCGACTTTATTGGTAAGGTATTGAACCGGCTGACTTTCTTGGGGGCGTTGTTCCTTGGTATTGTTGCTGTTGTACCGAGCATGGTGGAAAGCGGTTTGCGCGTAACCGTGTTTCAAGGTTTAGGAGCTACGTCTCTGCTGATCTTGGTTGGTGTGGCCATTGATACGGCTAAACAAATTCAGACCTATGTGATCTCCCAACGTTACGAAGGCATGGTGAAAAAGTAGTGATCAGAGTAATTTTTTTAGGCCCTCCTGGGGCTGGTAAGGGCACTCAAGCATCTTTTCTATCTAAGGACTTTGGTGTACCTCATATTTCAACTGGTGATATTTTGCGATCAGCGGTTGCGGCTAAGACCGATCTGGGTCAAAAAGCTGAATCTTATATGAATGCGGGAGAATTAGTCCCCGATGATTTGATTCTGGATCTTATCCGTGAGCGTTTGAATCAAGAAGATGCCGGAAAGGGATGGATTTTAGATGGGTTCCCCCGGAACGTTAGCCAGGCAAATTTTCTAGATAAGCTGTTGGTAGAGATCGAACAGCCCTGTGAGTGTGTTCTGAATCTAGAAGTTCCCGATAATGTCTTAATATCGCGCTTATTGGAACGAGGTCGTAAGGACGATAACGAAGATGTGATTCGTAACCGGTTAGAAGTTTATCGTCGGCAGACGGAACCGCTGATCGAATTCTTTCGAAGTCGCCAGCAGTTAGTGTCCATCAATGGCAATCAGTCAATGGATTCTGTAGAGGCTGATCTAAAGCAGGTTTTGCAGGCCTAATATACGATAGGCAAAATTATCTATTCGTTCGGTTTGTGGAGTCATTCCCATTGGATTCCATAGCATTTTGGGTATCGTTTGTTACGCTTGTAGCATTGGCTCAATGGGATAGGGCAGGAGACCACTATAAAAGTCTTACGTTATGCCATAGAGGCAGTTAGATATCCTAAGGCGTAGGATATTTGCTTTAGGAGTGGTTGGGGCTCACATGTCCAACTGTTCCTATTTGATTGTTTACTGAGTTGAGGAATAGCTACTTGTCTAAGCAAGATTTGATTGAAATGGAAGGGACTGTTACCGAATCTCTTCCCAATGCCATGTTTCGGGTAGATTTGGATAATGGGTTTAATGTGTTAGCTCATATCTCTGGGAAAATTCGTCGCAATTACATCAAGATTTTGCCAGGTGATCGAGTGAAGGTTGAGCTTACCCCGTATGATCTGACGAAGGGACGTATTACCTATCGTTTGCGTAAGAAGTAATCGAAGCCGTAGTTTTCGAAGATCTAAAGTACCGAACTTTAGTACAGCGCTTGGTTGCTTCAATCGTTGAGAATGGCCTCTAAAATTGGGTTTGGACTAAAGCGGACAACGTCCGCGCAGGGGAGTCCGGTTGTTTGTGATAGGGTTTGGATTGCAGTTTTCGCTACCCCTTCATCTGCACCAAATGTATTTAACGCAATGCCTGCAATTTTGGGGACTGTGAATGTTCCTCCTGCTGCAGCTACCGTTTGATATAGATGAATCACCTTCTGGATTGGCGGAATACCAAATTCTGGAAAGTGCTGTATTTTCTCTAAATGTATTTTGTGTACCAGCACGAGGTGAGTGGGTTGGGAGCCTCGGAGTAGTGGCAATGTAGCGGTAGATGCTGGATTGAGTAGGGAGCCCTGACCCTCGACATATAGGATATCTTTGTCTTGGCTGTGGGTTAGTATCGCTTGCTCAACGGCTCCGGCGGCGAAGTCTACACGTACAGCATCAAGGGCTATGCCAGGAGCCCCAAGCATAAGAGCGGTTTGACCTGTGGCAATTAATTGAGACCGTAATCCTCTGGTTTGGGTGGCTTGGTTAAGTTCGATGCAGGTGGACATTTTTCCAACGGCCATGTCGGTGCCGACGGTCAACACACGACGGCAGTTGAGATGGCGGGCTTTGCCTGTACCCACTGAGAGACCGGTGGGTTCTTGCCGCATATCCCAAATCCACTGATGAGGATAGTGGACCGGATCAAGATGTTGGGTAAGGCTAGGATCGTCATTGAAATAGGTGTGGAGACCATTCATGATGCTCAGACCTGATGCGATCGCAACTCGTACATCCTCTATCCATGGATCTGGCAAACGTCCTCCTGATGGTGCTAACCCAATGGCTAACACGTCTGGCCTATGGGCTAGAGCCTCGCGCATTGTGGCGACAATGGGCACATTGCGATCGATGCCAGTCAGGGACTGAATGGGCTGTCCTGTGCAGGTTTCATCAATAACAACGGCGATGGGGTTTTGGCTGTAACGCAGTAGGGCCAGACCGGTTTTACCCTTGGCTCCGGTGATACCGTTGTGGAGCAAAATGGCGATTCGATGGTGAGGTTGAAGATGCATGACTAGGGAATCACTTGGAGTAGAAAGCCTTGAGTTATGAATTATGAGTTTTACACCTTAGGAGTTTTTGTGCCGTGTAAAACAGGTTGGCTGGAATAATTCATAACTTAGTCAGCAACTGAGTCAGCCACACTCAAACTCTAAACTCCTCCACCTAGGAGTGGATAACCCACTAGCCCCAAGGCTGCTCCTGCAAGAATCAGCTTCCAGGCGGTAATTCTAAATCGGATGATGGCGATGAGCGATGCGATCGCAATCACCACAGCCAACACCGATAAAGACCAGGTTGCTTGACCAAATGTGGTTTGACCCAGGGGCACGGCCGCCGCCATAATTGCCCCCACCACAGCCGGTTTAATGCCCCTAAGAAAGGCCTGTACCCAAGGGTTTTTCCGTAAACGCACCAGTACTGGTGCTGCCAGCATAATAAACAAAAATGACGGTGTAAAAATGCCGACAGCTGACACAAACGCCCCCAAAAAACCAGCCATTTTGTACCCTACAAAGGCAGCCGTTAGTACTACTGGCCCGGGGCTCAGCTGACCGATGGCGACACCATTAATAAAGTCCGTAGTGGAGAGCCAACCCAGCCGTTCTACCACCTCAAACTCCAGTAACGGAATAATCACTAACCCCCCGCCGAAGATTAGGGTACCGACCTTGAGAAAGAAGATAAATAGAGGCCAGCCGTAGGTGGTGATCCGTTCGTTGCCAAAAAAGCTAGGCTGCACCATCGCCCATAACCCCAGGGGCATAAAACTATTGAGCCGTAGACCCTTGGGCCCATACAGCCCTATCCCTAAGAGCCCCGCCAGTAAAAATAAAACCGGTGTGCTGAGATCGCTAACTGCACTGGCTAAAACAGCCCAAGCGGCAATAGCCACCTCTACCCAGGTCTGAATAGATTTGCGGCCAAGCTTGTAGCAAAACCCCAGAATGATTGCAATCATCACAGGGGATAGGCCAAAAAATAAGGCCAGTAGCTGGGGCAGTTGCTGAAATTGAAAATATACCCAGCTCAACCCCACCACAATGAAAAATGCGGGGGTAATAAAAGCCAGACCTGCTACCAACGCCCCTAACCATCCGCCATAGACGTAGCCCGCATAAATTCCCATTTGGGTAGATGCTGGGCCTGGCAGCATCTCACATACTGCTAGGCCATCACTAAACTCATCGCTGCTGAGCCAACCGCGTTGCTCTACAGCTTCATCATTAATCATGGCAATGTGAGCCTGAGGCCCCCCAAAGCCAATAGCACCTAGCTTTAAGAACAACCTGGCTAGTTCCCACAATTTATTAATCTGGGTATTCATAGAAAAAAACCACTCAAACAGGTTTCTTTGATAGAATAGACTCTATCGACCGATACGTTACGATAGACTACCGATAGCTGCAACGAGGATTCAACCCGTGATTCATGCGACGCTCCATCAACTCAAGGTGTTTGAAGCCACTGCGCGCCACGGTAGTTTTACCCGGGCAGCTGAAGAACTTTATTTAACCCAGCCGACGGTATCAATACAAGTCAAGCAGCTTACAAAAGCTGTCGGATTACCGCTATTTGAGCAGATTGGTAAGCGACTATACCTAACCCAGGCCGGTAAGAAGCTACTAGAGACTTGCCAGGAAATTTTTCAAGGGCTATCCCAGTTTGAAATGTCAATTGCCGATCTTAAGGGCATGAAACAAGGCAAGCTGAGTATTGCCGTCATCACCACCGCCAAGTACTTTGTCCCTCGATTACTGGGGCCATTTTGTAAGCGCTACCCTGGCATCGATATTTCGCTCAAGGTGACTAATCATCAAAATATTCAAGAGCGAATGCTCAACAATAAGGATGATCTATTTATCTTTAGCCAACTTCCCAGCCAGCCAGATCTAAAGACTTATCCCTTTTTGGATAACCCCTTGGTGGTCATTGCTCCGACGGATCACCCATTGGCGGGTAAGCAAAACATCCCCATAGATGCGCTGAATAATGAGCCCTTTATTATGCGGGAGCCAGGGTCTGGTACTCGCGAAGCTGTGCAAAAGCTTTTTGCGGCTAATAATATTGATGTCAAGGTGCGCCTAGAGTTGGGTAGTAACGAAGCCATTAAACAGGGGATTGCCGGTGGTCTGGGTGTTTCGGTCTTATCGCAACACACCATTATCTCGGAAGGTACCACAGGTGAATTTGCCATCCTTGATATAGAAGGATTTCCCATTCCTAGGCAGTGGTATGTTGGGCACTTGGCTGGTAAGCAGCTTTCTGTGGTAGCTGAGAGCTTTTTGAATTATTTGTTGGAAGAAAGTCCAGCCATGGCGAAGCGATTCTTGCCAGGGTTGGGGCAGCCGCTGTCGAGTAAAGAAGCTGCGGCTGTAGTGGGGTAAGTTGTGATGAACTTCTGACCTGTGGTGTTGGAGATAACGTTCAAATATGGCAACCGTCCTGATGTATTAGGACGGTTTTTTGTTCTATTGGTATTAGTCGCCTAACGCGTTCAGGGACTGTGATACGAAATCCTAACTGATAACACCCGATATTGAGGGGCATCCACAAGGGAGTGCCCCTACAAAATTGTCTATTTTTAATCGGGTTTAATGAATTCGGATTTGGTATGGCTTGTCCTAACCAATGTGGGCCAAAGCTATGAAAAAGCCTTGTAAGGATAGGCATAAGATGATGCCCTTACAAGGTTTTTCTTTCTAGCGGTGATTAGAGTTACTACGCCGCTAGACCAATTTGCCTGAGCGCGGACGGAGCTAAGTCAATCCCGATAGCACTACTAGCCCCAATACGGCTCCAAATACAATCAGTGCATAGAATTGAGCACGGCCAGTTTCTAGGTACTTTAGACCTTCGCCCGTGATCAGTGTGAGAAAGCCGGTAAGGTTGACGATGCCGTCTTCAAGTTTAACGTCCTTGGTCAAGGCTCCTTTTGCAATCTTGCGACTGCCTTGGACAAAGACAACTTCGTAGATATCGTCGACGTACCACTTGTTGAGGGAGAAGTTGTAAAGTGGCTTGATCTTATTTGCGATCGCACCCGCATCAATAGTCTTCGTCACATACATCAGCACAGCCAGGGTAATCCCCACAACTGAGATGGCCACAGAGCTACCAGCCATGACCGCAAACTCATGTAGGTCTACCTCTTCGGCAAGCTCAGCCACGGTAACCACTTCACCAGGGGCCGAAATAAATGCCTCAAAGTAGTTGCCAAAGGGGGTGCCCACCAGACCCACCAAAATAGACGGAATCGCCAACAAAATCAGCGGTAACGTCATCGATATCGGTGACTCATGGGGCTCGGACGCATGGTGATGATCATCATGATGGTCTTCTGCCGTTGGCATTTCCTGAGTGCTCATGGCACCAGGACCGAGGGACGCCCCCATACTCTGCAGATTTTCAATCCGTAGCTGTTCTTTAATGTCTGCGTTAGTACCTTTGAATTCCACTTCAAAGGTGGATAGGTACATGCGAAACATATAGAAAGCCGTGATGCCTGCTGTTACCCAGCCGACGGCCCATAAAACCGGACTGACTTGGAACGTGGAACCCAGGATTTCATCCTTAGACCAGAAACCCGCAAACGGAGGAATTCCAGAGATCGCCAGGGTTCCAATCAGGAACGTAATCGCGGTTGCTGGCATGTATTTCCGTAGACCACCCATGAGCCGCATATCTTGAGCGTAGGTGGGGTTGTGGCCGACAACGCCCTCCATGCCATGGATAACGGAGCCAGACCCCAGGAACAGCATGGCCTTGAAGTAGGCATGGGTCATCAGGTGGAACAAACCAGCGCCATAAGCTCCC
>CALBPH010000223.1 GCA_937899365.1 uncultured Leptolyngbya sp. | reverse complement strand
TTTCTGTGGAAATTCAGGAAAACGCGATGGAGATAATATTGACAAGCCTGAGAGTTATCAAAAGCTCAAGGCTTTTTTGTCCGAACTGGATGAGAAACGCTACACCCGCGGTAACCGGTTGTTCTATTTGTCTGTAGCGCCTCGATTTTTTGCCGAGGCCACTCAGCAGCTAGGGGCTGCAGGGATGCTGGCGGACCCTTCTAAGCAGCGTTTAATTATTGAAAAGCCCTTTGGTCGCGATCTGGGATCGGCCCAGGCCCTAAACCAAAAAGTAAGGGGGGCGGTGCCTGAGGAGCAGGTCTACCGGATTGACCACTATCTGGGTAAGGAAACGGTTCAAAACCTGTTGGTGTTCCGATTTGCCAATGCCATTTTTGAGCCCTTGTGGAACCGTCAGTTTGTAGATCACGTGCAAATTACGGTGGCTGAAACCGGCGGTCTTGAAGGGCGTGCCGGCTATTACGAGACCGCAGGAGCCCTGCGGGACATGGTGCAAAATCACCTGATGCAGCTGTTTTGCCTAACGGCGATGGAGCCACCCAATTCTTTGGCCGCCTCTAGCGTCCGGGATGAAAAAGTGAAGGTGCTACAGGCCACCCGGCTGGCGGATCCCCTAAATTTGGATCGCTGTGCCGTGCGGGGTCAATATACCAAGGGTTGGATGAAGGGGGAGCCGGTACCCGGATATCGCGAAGAACAGGGCGCACCCACCGACTCCACCACCCATACGTTTGCAGCGATTGAGATGCGGGTGGATAACTGGCGCTGGCAGGGAGTGCCGTTCTACCTACGTACGGGTAAACGGATGCCGAAGAAAGTATCTGAAATCTCGATACACTTCAAGCAGGTACCCCACCTGATGTTTCAATCGGCGGCCAAGCAGATGAACGATAATATTCTGGCCCTGCGAATTCAGCCCGATGAAGGTATTTCGATGCGATTTGAGGTGAAAACGCCGGGTAGCTCTCTGCGAACGCGACCGGTGGATATGGACTTTCGCTATGATGCCGCCTTTGGCAAACCCAGCACCGATGCCTATGCTCGATTGTTGGTGGATGCCATGCTTGGGGATCAAACCCTGTTTACCCGAGGAGATGAGGTGGAAGAGTCCTGGCGGGTGCTAACCCCCATTCTGGAAGCCTGGGATAGTCCGGCGGACCCTGCCCAGATTCCTCTGTATGAAGCCGGTACTTGGGAGCCGGTGGAAGCTGAATTTTTGCTCAACAAAGTGGGTCGTCGTTGGCGACGTCTCTAGTTATAAGGGTGGCCGCGGCTGCTTCAAACGAAAAACTTTCTAACTCTCCTATCCAATCGCGCTGTTAAAAACCATGGTGACCTCTCTAGTTACGCTGCAAAAACCTAAGGATATTTCGGTTGACGATATCGAAGCTGAACTGCGGGAGATATGGCACAACTATGCCAGTGATGGCTCCGGTGGTGTGGCGACGCGGGCGACTACGTTTAGTGTGATTATCTATGAGCCCGAAGAAATCCAACAGCTGCTGGCGGCGCTGGGCTTTTATACCAATCCGATTGATGGGGAGCATGGACCCGCGACTAGGGGTGCGATCGCAACCGCACAACAGACCTACGGCCTACCCATTACTAACCGGGTCGATCAGGCCACACTAAAGCGATTGCGCGCTGAGTTTCGAGCCTTACCCGCCGAAAAGCGACAGTTTAAAAATGCTGATTTGCGTGGGTTTAGCCTCAATGAAGCCCTGGCTGCCCAAAACCCCTGTCGCGTGATTACCCTTTGCCCCACCTTTGATGATGAAGATACGGGGGTGACGGCCCAGGTCTCTGCCTACTGCCCCGTGAACAAGGGCAGTGGTAGTCGGCTGGTGTGCTGTGAGTACATTACGCTGCGGGGTACCAAACAAGCCCTAGATCGAGTCGATACCTTAGTTAAGTCCTTGGTAATCGCCGATCTACCCAAGTTTGTCTGGTGGAAAGCAACCCCCAACCCTGAGCAGCTTCTCTTTCAGTCCATGGTTGATGTGAGTAACTGTATTATTCTCGACTCCAGTTACTAAGGCGATCCTGAGTCAGAACTACTAAAAATCCATCAGCTGGTGGCCAATGGCACCAAAGTGGCCGATCTAAACTGGTATCGTCTAGCACCTTGGCAGGAGCTATCTGCGGCATCTTTTGATCCGCCTGAGCGCCGGATGGCGTTGTTAGAGATGGACCAAATTGGCATCGACTACGAGAAGGGCAATGCGGCCCAGGCATTGCTTTATCTAGGTTGGTTAGCCAGCCGTCTAGACTGGCAGCCCGAGGACTATAAATCAGAAGGGGGCGACTATGATCTGCGACGCATCACCCTCAATGGCAATAAACATAGCCGCTCCATTGATGTGGAACTGGCGGCTATCCCGGTAGCCGACGTGGGTGAAGTCCTGGGAGACTTGACCGGTTTGCGCATGTCATCAACTAATCTAGAGGCCAACTGCTGCACCATTCTCTGTTCGGAAACGGCAGGCTGTATGCGGATGGAGTCCGGCGGTGGAGCCCAGTCCTGTTATATCCAGGAGGTGACAGCAATCTCTGACCAGCGGTCCGATCTGTTACTAGAGCAACAGCTACAGCGCTGGGGTGAGGATGTGCTCTTCGAGGAGAGTCTGGCCGTTACAGCACATATTTTGAAGTTGTTACAGCCCGCTGCTGGCTGATATCTGTCAAAATCATCCCGGGGCTTGGCAACGTTTGTTTGTTTTCCCCAGGATTTCCCATGATCACGTAACTATCCAAATAGCTAAAGGTTATTCAGGCCCCCAAACGTCTAATGGTTGGGGGCTTTGAGTTTTATTCACCCCAACTTTGGGGCTCACTCGTTAAATAGGGCAACGACAACCACAGCCGCCATTAGCCCCAGCAACCAACTACGGCTCAAAATAAATAAAACCAACGGACAGGCTACCGCCATTAAAACTCTTCGCCCCCAACCCGCTTTGCGTAGCACCGGTACCTTCGAATAGTTCCAGGGCGGGCTGTACTCAGCTATCAATGTTTTCTCAAATTCTTTTGCCTGTTGATTAGGCAAGAGCAAATAATGCACCCTAGGGCGTCTGAGCCTGTCAGCCTGTAGAAATCTGTGGTGGCCTTTGCCACACCAGCGTCGGTTTAAGTTTGTTGAAACGCCGATGTAATAGATTTTTCCTCGTTTTACGACCGCATACACCCCAGATTTTGGCGGTAGTTTGTTTCTCTCCTCAAGCAGCACCGATGCCCAGCGACGTGGGTGATGGCGCCCGCTCATTTAACAGCGGACATCAAGATAATCTGATGTCTTGGTTTCATGGTCAGAAAACATAACAATTTGTGCAGTTTACCGTTTAGTTTGAGCACCTAACAATTCTTCAAATCTCTTAAACTGCACCCTTCTCGGTGCATACTTTACCAGTCTGATGTGTAGAAACCCCTACATATCAGGTGTTTCCCATGTTACCAACAAACTCAATAGGGTGCCAAAACACCTAGGTTTATGGACAAATTTGGGCCCATATCGCTAAGGTCTAGTTAAATCTCCGGATGGACATCTCATTAAATTGGCTGATGTTTTTTAGGGTCAAGACAAAGAGTATATAAACAGTTCCCTCAATTACGTACGCATGTGGATAATCAGCACAATCCTTGAAGGTGGCGATATCGAAGAAGCCATCATGAAAGCAATTACAATGAATGCTAAGCGTCCAAGCTACTACCCTCCCCAGGGGTTTGTACTGACAATGCTAGATCGCATCAGCAAAGCGGCAGAAATACAGGGTGCAATTGAAGTACCGGTTGTTGAGAGCTGTCACACCTCTTAGTTTGAAGCGCAAACAAATATCCGTTGCTGATGTAGAAGATGAACCGATCGGTTGGATGTGCGGATAGCATCTTGCAGAAAACATCATTACGAAAAATAGCAACGTCCCTGTGACCAACGCTATAAAATCAAAGCCGCTACGGGTTCCATAGCATCACCGTTGAACCCGTAGCGGCTTTGATTTTTAACCCTAAGCCCCGTGTCTCAAAAGATATGGGGCTTTTTACGTTTTAACGGCGCAGCCTCCATCTCAGGCAGCCTTATCGTCCACAGCCTCTGCTGTTTTCACCTGAAACTTAAGCCGATCCTCAAGGTGATCAATAAAAACCTGGCAGCCTTCCACAAAGGTATTTTCCAGAATCTTAGTGGCAATCGGATTCTCTAGCTCCCGCTGAATGGCTCGCTTAAGCGGTCTGGCACCATACACAGGGTCATAGCCCTTTTCTGCCACATAGTCGATGGCCGACTCTGAAACATGCAGAGTAATTTTCTGATCGGCCAACAGCTTGTATAGACGTTTGAGCTGAATCTCCACAATGGAGCGCAGTTCGTCTTTACTTAGCGGATGGAAGATAATCAAATCGTCCACACGATTGAGAAACTCTGGCCGGAAATGACCCCGTAGGGCACCTAGCACTCGCTCCTGCATTTCCTCAAACTGCGAGTCGTTGCTTGCCACATCTAGAATGTGATCGCTACCAATGTTGCTGGTCATTACAATCACCGTATTGCTCAAGTCCACCGTGCGTCCTTGGGAATCTGTGATCCGGCCATCGTCTAGAACCTGCAACAAAATATTAAATACATCCGGATGGGCCTTTTCCACCTCATCTAGCAACACAACAGAATAGGGATGGCGTCGTACCGCTTCAGACAGCTGCCCTCCCTCTTCGTAACCCACATAGCCAGGAGGTGCGCCAATGAGTCGAGCAACGGAATGTTTTTCCATATATTCCGACATATCCACCCGGATCATAGCTTCTTCCGTATCAAATAAGCAGTCCGCCAGTGCTCGGGCCAACTCTGTCTTACCGACACCGGTTGGTCCCATAAACAGAAAGGAACCAATGGGGCGACCGGGATCTTTCATGCCAGCCCGGGCCCGCCGAATGGCCGCAGATACTGCCGTTACTGCTTCGCTCTGTCCCACCACTCGCTGGTGTAAATAGCCTTCTAGCTGCAATAGCTTCTGTCGCTCAGTTTCCATCAGCCGATTGACTGGAATACCGGTCCAGTTAGCAACAATTTCAGCAATGTCCGCTTCGCTTACTTGCTCTCGCAGTAAGGTAGAGCCTTTATCCTGCATGGTTTGCAGTTCGGTATCCAAAATTTCTAGCTCTTGCTGGACGGCCTCTAGCCGCCCGTACTTGATTTGGGCCGCCCGATTGAGGTCATAGGCTCGTTCTGCCTGTTCCACCTGTACCCGAAGCTGGTCTTCTTCCTGTTTGAGCGCTTTGATTGCATCCAGCGCCTGTTTTTCAGATTGCCATTGGGCCGTCAGCTTTTGCTGTTTTATAGAGAGCTTTTCGATCTCTTTATTAATTCGGGTCAGGCGTTGCTTAGATGTCCGAGAGGTGGTTTCCTCACCTTGGAGAGAGAGTTTTTCCATCTCTAGCTGACGCAGCCGCCGATCAATGGTCTCTAGCTCCACCGGTTTGGAGGTGATCTCCATTTTGAGCTTGGCGGCGGCTTCGTCGATCAGGTCGATGGCCTTATCTGGTAAAAAACGATCGCTAATGTAGCGATCTGACAGGTTGGCGGCCGCCACCAGGGCCGAGTCTACAATTTTGACACCGTGGTGAGCCTCGTAGCGTTCCTTTAAACCCCGCAAAATCGAAATGGCGTTGTCTACAGTAGGCTGGCCAATATAGACCTGCTGAAAACGACGCTCCAGGGCTGCGTCCTTTTCGATATGTTTACGATATTCGTCCACGGTGGTGGCGCCAATACACCGTAGCTCCCCCCGGGCCAAAATAGGCTTGAGCATGTTACCTGCGTCCACATTGCTGTTGCCGCCGCCGGCCCCCACCACCGTGTGCAGTTCATCAATAAATAACACCACCTGGCCATCGGACTCAGTCACTTCCTTGAGCACTGAGCGCAGCCGTTCTTCAAATTCACCTCGGTATTTTGCTCCGGCAATCAGGCTGCCAATATCTAAGGAGATCAGCTGGCGATCCTTAAGTGACTCGGGCACATCTCCATTGACAATGCGCTGGGCTAGGCCTTCTGCGATCGCAGTTTTTCCCACCCCCGGTTCACCAATTAGAACGGGATTATTTTTGGTCCGGCGCGAGACCACCTGAATTACCCGACGGATTTCTTCATCCCGACCAATGACGGGATCAAGCTTGCCGTGTTTGGCTTCTTCGGTTAGGTCACGACCATATTTCTCTAGAGCTTCGTAGGCGTCCTCTGGGTTTTGCCCAGTCGCTTTTTGCTTACCGCGCACCTGATTAATGGCTGCACGGATATGCGATACATCCAGCTCAAACCCACGCAGCAGACGCCGTCCAATGCGCTCGTCTTCGGCAAACCCCAACAGCAGATGCTCAACGGAAATAATGTCATCCTGCAGCAGCTGACGGGCAGCCTCAGCCTGATCCAGCATCCGATCCAGACTCTGTCCTAAGTACAGGTTACTGTCTGCCGACGCTCGCCCCCGCACCTGGCGCTGGGCAAACGCTTCTAGCTCCTGTGCAATCAGATCTGGGTCCAGAGTTGCCTTTGTTAAAACCGTATCGGCAAGGCCCTGTTGCTCAATCAGAGCCACCATCACATGTTCGACTTCAAGGTACTGCTGACGAAAACGCCGTGCAACCTCTTGAGCTTCGACAATGGCATCCCATGCCTTAGCGGTAAACTTATCGGGATTAGATGGCTGCATGGAGTCTAAAAAGAGCTGGCAGGGAAATGAACAACTAAGTATATCAACTAGGGGAGTGTGCTTCGTTGAGCAGCGAGTTTAGATGGTCGTCAATGCTCAACTCTATCCACCGCTGCGCCTACTCCCCACTAACTCTTTTACGCCGTCGCTGTTGCTTCTTGAGGCTGGGATGCTGAGCGATCTTTGAGCTGAATCAGCTCAACTTTATAGCCATCGGGATCGCTAACAAAGGCAATCACCGTTGACCCATGTTTCATCGGTCCCGGCTCTCGCACAACCTGACCACCCCGTGTTTTAATCGCTTCACAGGTTGTGTAGATGTCATCCACACCCAGGGCAATATGGCCATAGCCCTCTCCCAGGTCATAGGCGTCCACCCCCCAGTTATGGGTTAGTTCTAGTACGGTGTGATCGCTTTCATCGCCGTAGCCCACAAATGCCAGGGTAAATTTACCACCTGGGTAGTCTTTTTGACGTAGCAGGGTCATGCCTAAAACATCGCAATAAAACTGGAGGGATTTATCCAAATTGCCCACCCGCAACATCGTGTGCAATAAACGCATCGCTTCTTTCTCCCTTGGTTAAGCTTAGTGAACTAATCCTAGCGCTGGTTTAATTTCTATGGTGTCTTAGAATCGCCTATCTAAGCATATTGATGTGCTTTTCCTTACATTTTTCTACGGCAACCCTATCGGTGATGCAAGATAGCACCGTATGCTTACTGATCGTGTGACTATTCATCTACTAAGAGACAGAACAATCAGCGAGTCAGTCCTTACACACCCTATTATCCACCCATAGTTAATCCACAAGGAAGTACAAATTAATGATTGACTTACTTGAAACCACAATCGAAGAGATTCGCGCCCGTGAAATTTTAGACTCTCGGGGTCGTCCCACCATCGAAGCTGAAGTCTATCTGTCTGTGGGAGCGGTGGGTCTAGCCCAGGTTCCCAGTGGTGCATCGACCGGCACATTTGAAGCCCATGAACTCAGAGATGGGGACGAACGCTACGGCGGCAAAGGTGTGCTCAAGGCGGTCAACAATGTCTATGAAAAAATTGCCCGTGAACTGATGGGGCTAGATGCTCTTGATCAGGTGGTGATTGATCGCACCATGATTGCCCTAGATGGATCAGAAAACAAAGCAAACTTGGGTGCTAATGCCATATTGGCCGTGTCTTTGGCCAATGCCAAGGCAGCGGCTCAATCGCTGGGTCTCCCCCTCTACCGTTACTTGGGTGGTCCCCTGGCCAATGTATTACCGGTACCTCTCATGAATGTTATCAATGGAGGAGCCCACGCCAATAACAACGTGGATATTCAGGAATTTATGATTGTGCCCAGCGGCGCTAGCAGCTTTCGAGAGGCACTACGTTGGGGGGCGGAAGTCTTTGCTAGTCTGAGTAAGGTGCTGGATCAAAAAGGATTGCTAGGCGGTGTAGGCGATGAAGGTGGTTTTGCCCCTAATTTGGGCTCAAACCAGGAAGCCCTAGAAATTTTGATTGCCGCCATCGAATCGGCGGGCTATAAGCCCGGTGAACAAATCTCTTTGGCGTTAGATGTGGCCGCCAGTGAGTTTTATCAGGATGGTCAGTATACTTTTGATGGCACATCCCATTCGGCAACAGAAACCATTGACTATCTCGATAAGCTAGCCACTCAGTATCCTATTGTGTCCATTGAGGATGGTCTGCACGAGGAAGATTGGGATGGCTGGAAAGCCTTGACTGCAAAGGTCGGTAACCGGATACAGCTGGTGGGGGATGACCTGTTTGTTACCAACCCTACCCGGCTACAAAAGGGGATTGATCAAAAGGCGGCTAACTCAATTTTGATCAAGCTAAATCAGATTGGCTCACTAACCGAGACCTTAGAAGCCATTGACTTGGCAACTCGCAACAGTCTGACATCGGTGATTAGTCACCGTTCTGGAGAGACTGAGGACACCACCATTGCTGATTTGGCCGTGGCCACTCGGGCCGGCCAGATTAAGACAGGTTCTCTCTGTCGCAGTGAGCGCGTGGCTAAGTACATCCGCCTGCTGCGTATTGAAGATGAGCTAGCTGGCCAGGCCGTCTATGCCGGTACTGTCGGCATGGGACCTGGTCAGAACAGCTAACGTCTTAACTGGCAACTAAATGGGTGGAGCGTCACTGCTTTGGATGCCCCATCCGTTTATTACGCTTGGGTTACTCGTCGTCCGATGGAAGAGACGATGGGCTGTTGGGGGTGGACGGGCTAAGCGTACTGCCCGGCGTTGTCGGGATAGGGGTGGTGGTGGACGGGTTTAGCGGGTCAATAGTCCCTGGTAATCCCGTCCCTGGCAAACTTGAGCCTGAGCCGTTAATTAGGTCTTGGATATCAGCCGGAAGGTCTCCAGGCAATGGGTCTGGGGATGTATTGGGTGCCTGAGTACCGGCGGGCAATGTGGCCAACGCAACGCGATTGCCACCCACAGAGCGCAACACATCGAGCACGCGCACGACGTCATCGTAGCGAGAGTCCTTAGCGGCATATAACACGACGATCCCCTCGGGGTTGCCGGTATAAAAGTCTCTTACCAGACCCAACAGGTTCTGTTCCAGGATAGGGTCTTGGTCGAGATAAATGCGCCCAATGGGATCAACGCTAATGTAGAGCCGATCGCGACCGGTGGTAAGGGCGGCCGGCGGTAGCGCCGAGGCCGTGTTGGCATTGGGTAAGTCTAAATTAATGGCCTGCTGCCTGCTGCCGACAGCGGCCAGGATAAAGAAGGTGAGAATGCAAAAAACGACGTCGACGAGGGGCAGTAGCTCAATCTGAATATCGGTTTGTTGCTCGTCTAGATCTAGTTTCATGACAGTGCTCAAAGGGGATAGAAGATCGGCTGCTCGGAAAACCAGTTCCTTTAGGTAATGTTGGCACCGAGCTCACTGGGTTTACCCTCGCTCAGGGACCAGGCCTGACGATATAACAGCTCTAACTCACTGCCTGACTGACGAAAGACCTTGGCTTGGCCAAAGACGAGCCCTTGAAACATGCGGAAAAACATCAGGCTAACAATGGCAATAATCAATCCTGTTGCGGTGGTGATTAAAGACTGACCAATACCACCAGCGGCACCGCTAGTGGCACTACCAATGGCCAAATCGTTAAGGTCTAGGGAGCCAAGAGAACTCATTAGACCCAGTACGGTTCCTAGCAACCCCAGCATGGGAGACACTGCAATGACTAATTCCAACACCTTTTCGCCCCGCCGCATAGCGGCCAGTTCTTCGTTGGCGGCGGTCTCTAGGGCAAGACGAAAGACTTCAGGTTCTTGGTCCTTAAGTTTTAGGGCAGCGTAGAGAAAACGCCCCATGGGCAGACGATGGGCCCGCTGGGCAATTTCTTTGGCGGCGGTCCATTCTCGACGGGCCGCTTCTAAGACCCGACCGGCCACTTCCCGCTCCCGCGTGAGAATGCGAGCCCAAAACCAGATCCGCTCGATAATGGTACCGAGGGCGATTACTGATAGAACTAGCAGGGGCCACATGGCCACTCCACCTCTGGAAAATAGTTCAGTAATGTTCACTCGTTTTCTCCCATATGCTTTCTCAGACGAATGTTACCCTGCTCGGGCCACATATACGCCACATTTTTTAGACACGCCTAGCGGCCTTTTCCATGGCCAAATCTAGAATTTCACGGGCGGCGCGATCGCACACACCCACGGTACCCAAATGCTGTCGCATTGTCTTGTAGCCCTCCACCATCTTTTGACGCTGATCCGGACTATTCAGCAGATTTAGCGCCACCTGGCTGATGGCTTCAGGGTTGGCCTTCCACTGGACAAACTCTGGCACAATCGGCTCCATATTAACCAGATTTACCGGTGAAATATAGGCAGCTGAAAATTTCAGCACAAACTCTGCTATCCAGGCCGTAATCCGATTAAGTCGGTACATTACCACCTGGGGCACGTCCATTAGGGCAATTTCCAAATTGGTTGTCCCCGATTTGCTAATGGCTAGATCCGCCGCTGAAATGGCCAACATCTGCTCGTCTTTGGCCACCACCTGACCATTTAGACCATAGTCCTGCAGTGCGGTTTCTAACGGAGCGCGAAACGTATCGCGGGCCAGGGGGACCAAAAACTTAAGCTCGGGTATCTGGGTCTGGAGCTGTTGGGCAGCGGTAAACATAATTGGCAGAACATAGGTTAACTCCTGTCGGCGCGACGCTGGTAAAAGGGTAAAAACGCGATCGGGATGCTCAAGCCCCAGCCGCGGACGAGCCGCTTGTTTAGCCGCCTCTGGAGAATAGTCGGCATATTTATCTAATAGGGGGTGCCCCACCCAGGAAACCCGCCCTCCTTTGTCTTGGTAATAGCGTGCTTCCTCGGGGAAAATCGCCAGAATCCGGTCGGCAATGGCCAAAATTTTGGCCGTATCTCCTGGAATCGTTGCCCAGACCCAAAGATGGGGGGCAATGTAGTATGCAATGGGCACCTGGGGGAACTGGCGGCGAATAAAATTACCAATGGCCACGTTGGGACCCATGTAGTCGATCAGCACGACCACATCCGGCAGCACTGTTTTGAGATGCTGTTGGGCTCGTTGATTTAATTTAATGGCGGCTAGGGCGTGGGGCAGTGCTTCCAGTAGACCGATGGAACTGACGGATACGGTATCGCCAATTAACTTAGCTCCGGCTGCGGCCATGCGATCGCCCCCCATGGCCGTGATCTCTACAGCCCGTCCCTGACGGGCAGCTTCCCGTTCTAGGCCCTCAATAAGGAGACTCCCCTGGAGATCGCCAGAGACTTCTCCCGTGTGGATAAACACCCGTAGAGGGCGGTTGGGGGAAGGATTGGGATTAGCCTCGTCATACTGCATATTAGAATCGGGCTTTAGAGCTAAGACGTCAGGAACGAGAGATATGTCGACCGGGGATAACGCCCCGCCAACTGCCTCGTCAAGAACGAGAGATATGTCGACCGGGGATGACGCCCCGTCGACCGTCTCGTTGGGACGCCACTAAAAACCGATGTAGATGTTGCACATATTCATTGTTAGCAACAGAATCTAACTTATCGAGGGCCTCACTAAAGGTCAGCCCTGACCGATAGAGCAAGCGATAGGCCTGTTTGAGGCCCTCGTAAACCCGACCGGATTCTAAATCGCCAATGCCTGAACGCTTGAGACCCACCTGATTGAGCCCGCGAACCCGAGACGGATTGCCCTCTACCATCATGTAGGGAGGGACATCGCGCTCGATCCGACTCATGCCCCCTACCATGGCATGGCGACCGATGTGAACAAACTGATGAATGCCAACTAGACCGCTAATGCGCACGTTGGCTTCGATGTGGACGTGGCCAGCTAAGGCCACCGAATTGGCGATAATTACGTTGTCTTGAATGACGCAGTTATGGGCCACATGGCTGTAGGCCATTAGCAAACTGCCGTTGCCTAAACGGGTGATTTCGCCAAACCGAGTGGGCCGATTGATGGTGACATACTCGCGAATATTGTTGTCATCACCGATGGATACCAAACTTTCAGAGCCGTCATATTTAAGATCCTGGGGCTCTAGACCGATGGCGGCTCCCGTAAAGATACGATTGCGTTGGCCGATC